>JBCCHN010000099.1:0-19366 GCA_039028695.1 Pseudomonadota bacterium | reverse complement strand
GTTGACGAGATTCTGATCTAGCGCAACGAGACCACCACCCGACACACGAATATGGAAAATAACAACGGGCGCAGCATGGATTTATTCCGACGTGTGGGGGTGATCGATGCACTGCGCACGGCTGCGGTACCTGAGGACCACATCTTGTCGGTCATCTGTATCGACAAGCTCGACGGCTTTGTGGTTGCTCGCTTTGACTATCCCAGCGTAAACGACCGGCGCGCCCAGTTGCGCGCTCTGAACGACGGCAGCATGGCCTGCGAGCCCAGCATGCGAATTTCCCAGGTAGACCTGGAACCGGTGCTCAAACAACACATCGAACAAAACTGCCCGCATATCGATGTCCGGTTCGGCTGGGGCCTGGAGTCGTTTGTGCAGGACTCAGAGGGTGTCACCGCCACCATCAAGCACACCGTCAGCGGCGAGCTCCAAGAAGTCCGCTGCCAGTATCTGGCTGGTTGTGATGGCGCCAGCAGCGTTACACGCCGGACGCTCGGGATACCCATCAACACCATCACCCCGGCGGACTTTATGCAGCACGGGGAAGACCACCACAACTATCTGGACACCGCTCGTGGCGAGCCCGCAGAAGGGTCGGAAAAACCCCGGGCCATGTTCATGATCCACTGGACATCGCCGGACCTTGCGTTGTTCGAACGTTATGGGACCGCCTGGCATCTGCAATCGGCAGCAGGATGGACCGTCATTTCCCAGAACGACAAAGACACTTGGACCGTGCACCTGCCGATGGCGTCCAGCGGCAAACTTTCATAGAATTCGAAAGCTCATGAAATCACAAAGCAAAGCTGCTACTCCATGCCTGTTTTGCGGAGGTCCCACGTGCGCTGAAAAGGGGTAGGGGGGTTTATCTCGAATCCTCCGCAACAAGCGTGCAAGATCTGTCGGTGAGCAACGCATTGGGTGATGGCCTCTATTTGCAAGATAGTAATGTGCGCGTCAGCGGCGCTGCCTTCAATTCGCGCGGAAGCGATGCCATCGTTGCGAAACGGCGATCCTTGGCAAGTTTGTCCGGGATCACCATTAACGGAGCCCGCAAGGGTCTGCGGATCAGCGATGATTCCCAAGTCACATTCACAGAGAGTCGCGTCGCTCGCAGCGCGACTGCGGTTCATGTCCATTGGGAAGAGACCAATCGTAACGGGATGAGCGTGACCCTGGCGGCAGTTGAGTTCGACGATAATGGTCAGGATATCCTGCAAGATCCCGGCACCCCAGAACGGGCGGTGCGGTGGCAAGGGGAGGCCTTTTAGTATGGATCCCGTGGGGCGCGCCGTACCTGACAAGCGCTGGCGCCGGGAGGTGAAACTTCTGGTCCATCCGGACATCCGTGCCGAAATCATTGATTGGCTATCGGCCCTCTTGCCACCCGATCCCGTGGCACCGGCGGGGTATCGGGTGCGCAGCCTTTACTACGACAGTGATGACCTGGTGGCCTATCGGCTCAAGAAGGATGGCGTGCGCCGGCGATTTAAACTGCGCCTGCGTGCCTATGGGGATGAGGCCGGTGGAACGCTTCAAACTGACGATAGAGGGTTTCTTGAGGTTAAGTGGAAGCTGGGCGATTTGGTTTGGAAGGAACGGGTAGAAGGGGGCCTGTCCGATTTGGATCGGCTGACCCGCGAGGGCTATGTCGATAGCGGCTTGGAGTCTCTTCCCATGCTCTTGGCCGGCCACGACTTTGCCCCCAAATCAATCGTGGAGTATCAACGCCAAGCCTTCCAGGATGAGGCCTATCGCGTCACCATGGACGGTCCCGTTTACGGGCAAGCGGCCCCGCGCCTGTCTACTTTCCTGGAAAACCGCAAGGCGGGGAAAAGCCTGATTACCCGCCGCTACTCCGTCTTGGAGTTCAAATTTCAGCGGAGCTTGCCGATTTGGCAACGGGACCTGGTGCGTCGCTGGAACCTGCCGGTTGCCACCTTTTCGAAATACGGAGAGTCCATCAACATGATCTTGCGCAGCCGGCCATACCACCTGGCGCTTATGCCCATCAAGCCGGTAAACGATGATGTCTTGGCGGGACTCCAGTGGCGTGACTAAAACGGGGCCCTCTTGATCATAGTATTCGCCGGTTGAGGCCACTTAAAGGAAGGCAAGGATTATGGATTTTTTGAATGAGGCCATGGCGGCGGTGCCCATTGGGCAGACCAGTCTTGTTCATATCTTGATCCAAATCCTCGTCGGCTTTGTCATGGGGCTGATCATCGCCTGGACCTACAAGGTCACCTATCGGGGCTTTTCCTATGCCCGGACCTTCATGTTCACCTTGGTCTTTTTGACCACCATTTCGACACTGATTATTATTGCCATCGGCGAGTCGGTTGCGCGGGCCTTTGCTTTAGCCGGCGCCCTGTCCATTATCCGTTTTCGCACGCCCATTAAAGATACCCGAGATATCACCTTTGTCTTTTTTGCCCTGATTTCCGGGCTGGCCATGGGCACGGGCAAGCTGGCCATGGCAATTTTGGCGACGCTCCTGATTGCGGCCTTGATCCTCTTGTACTACCGCCTGTCGGAAAATTATTTTTCGGAAGTGCAGAAGTACCTCTTGCGTCTTCGGGCCGAGGATTTGGGGGAGGCGGAAGATGCCGTTGCGACAGGTCTGCGCGATTACGTTAAGGACTATCAGCTCATGAACGTGGCTCAGGCGGATGAAGATCGGGGTGTGGAATTGTCCTACGTTTTGCGCCTCAAACCGGGGGCCAGCGTGGGTCAGATCACCCAGCGGCTGGCCCAATCTCCCGCGTTGGCGAACCTGACCACGGTTGCTCTATCCGATACGGTTGATTTTTAATCGGTTCGGTGATTGTGGCCTGGAACCAATGAGCGAAAGCGAAAGCTGGTGCGGCCACAAGCACAGGGTTCGGTAAAAATCTGGACGTGCTGACCGGAACGCAGGCGTAACAGCGGACAGGCCTGGCGGGTCAGTGTAGTGTAGACCATCTCGCCGCAGGCACCGTCTTCCCATGTGGCCGACTGGCCGCTGCTGGGGTGAATCAACTGCACGAGAATATGTCCGCCTCCGCCGAAGTGCAGGCCTTCGCCCTGGCCGCATTCGCCACTATAAAGGCCAAGCTCGGGCACGTGGTAGACATCGCGTGTTTCCATGCCGAATTGGTCCTGCAGCTCACGGCGGTCCCCTGGCATGGCCCGGGCGCCCTGTCCGATCAAAAAGCCCCGGCGTAGGCCGAAGGCCTTAAGACCTAAGCCTTCGTCTTGTGCCAGATCGGCCAGTAGACTGGCATAGCCGGGTGTACCCAAAAGGATCACATCGCGCATCATACCGTTCAAGAGATCGAACAGGTCTCTTACCCCTCCATCGCCATAAGCCACGGCTGTCGCGCCCGCGGTCTCGACTGCCTGTTGGATCATCATGCCGTTCGCATTAAGCCCGTAACGGGTACAGTTGACGACCAGGTGCGCGGGCCGGCACCCCATGGTCCACAGTGCTCGCGCGCCCATTTCGTTTTGCACGTCGATATCGTTTTGCGTCCAGGCCATGCGCAAAAAGTTGCCGGCGCCGCTTTCCGTGCCTGAAAGTCTGACAATCTTTTCAAAGAGAGCACACTGATTGAGACCGATAAACGCACCATCGCGTTGGGCTCTCAAGAGATCACTCTTCTCCATAAGGGGGAGGTCACCGATATCGTCCGTCTTTTTGATATCGCCCGGCGCCATGTCAGCTTGATCGAAAACCCACTTATAATAAGGACTGGCTTTATAGATGTACTCCACAAAGGTCTTTAAGCGCTTAGCCTCTAGCCGGCGCAGAGCCGCCGGCGCCATGGTCTCTATCTCTTCGTTCCAAAACTGCCGCTCCGTCACCGCGATGCTCCTTACCTAGGGATCTCAATGAAACGCTCTCAGTTTTCAGCATCTCTGCATCGAAAATTGCCAATTGTCAGCAGATACACCTCTCTCAATTTTCTGGTAACACTCACATAAGAGTCGCGCCAAAGGAAACTTGGCCGGCCCCTTTTGAGGAAGGAACCGGCCAAAGAATGCAGAAAGCACTGGAATTTTAGCCGCTGTGTGCGGGCTGGAGTTATTCAACCGTGCTGGTGATCATTTCCGATGTAATTGGAGGATCTTGGGGCATGTGACCCCAGTCGCCTTGGAGAAGCCGTAGGGAGTGTTCGCCCGGTTCCAGCGCTAGTGTCGTTTCGGTTTTTCTGCCGCCAAAATGGCGAGGCTTGTCGTCATCTGGAATGACGTTAGTGAGGTCTTCGCCGCTCAAGAGATCCCTTTTGATAACAGAGGATGATGGCCCGTATTTTCTTGTTCAGCGGCAGCGGGGACGACGCCTGCGCCACGCAACCCAAACCCCTCTGCCACCGGACTCGCCACAGTGTCCCTGTCGCTTGGTGAACTGATTTTGACCTCGGCTCCCCCCACCCATGGCAGGTCGGCCAAGGCACTCGTCGTGAAAAGGCTGAAAATCAATGCTATCGTTAAGCCAAAACTTATTGAAGTCTCCCGTCGCAATATGGTGGATACCGCCCAGCATTTTTTCCTTTATGATAATTTTTTGATAAGGAGAGGCTGAACCCAGGCCAATATCCTAATCTGTGGCACTGATGCTGTTAACTGAAACGCGAGCCATTTTTCGCAACCGAGGCCTTTCGATCGGCAATACAGTGAAAAAGGCGACAGTTATCAATTTTTGTAATATTTGGGCTATAGATTAACTGGAAATTCAGAGCAAATCGTTTGGCCAGAGTCTTGATATGTTGAAGGTCCCACCCAAGGAAGCGCCGTGGCTGTCGTGGCTATACGTCGCGCTTTGTGTATTGGGGATCTTTTTGACCGTCCCCTTTGCCCGACAGCTTCAAGGCGTCTTTTCCGATACTTTTGGACGTGAGGCCTTTATCTACGTGGTCGTTGCGGCTGTCCTTTTGGGCGCTGTGCTGGCGGTCTTGGTTTTGCGCCGGGCACGGGCTTTGAAGGGATCTCAGCTTTTTTGGATCGGGGCGGTGGGGACCGTCTATGTGGGCTATGCTGTGACCTTACGGAAAAACCCGGAAGAAGCTCTTCATTTTATCGAGTACGCCTTTTTGGGATGGCTTATGTTTCGGGCTCTCAGCCATCACCTGCGGGACGGAAGTATTTACCTCTGTGCTGTTATTTTGGGCGCTGGGATTGGGATTATGGACGAATCCATTCAATGGGTGGTTCCAGACCGAGTTTGGGACCTGCGCGACATCTGGATTAACCTGGTGGCCATCGCCCTGATCCAGGTGGCCATTGCGAAGGGATTTGTTCCGCATGGTATCGGCCTTATGCCCCGTGTGCCGGGACTGCGGGTTTTGTGTCGTTGCAGCCTTTTTACCCTAGCTCTCTTGGGCTTAAACCTACTCAATACACCGCCAAGAATTCTCACCTATTCCCAATCCGTGCCCGGCCTGGCTTTTTTGCCCGAGAGTGGCCGCACCATGTTCGAATACGGATATCTGCACGAGGCACCGGGTATCGGTCAGTTCCGATCCCGCTTGGATTTGTCCGCTTTGGCGGTGGAGGATAGGGAACGGGGGCCACAAGCGGCGGCCCTGTTGGACGATTATAAAGACCCGGCGCTTTACGGCGCCTTTTTGCGACTCTATTCTCCTTTTACCGACCCGTTTTTGCACGAGGCGCGGGTTCACCTCTTTCGGCGGGACCGCCATCTGGCTAAGGTTGGCTCACCCGAAGCGGCGTCCGACGATGCTTTCCGACGAGAGGCGGCCACTGTCGCCCTGCGAGAAAACCAAATCTTGGAGCGCTATTTCGCCAACACGATTCAGAACTCCAGCTATGGTCTGACGCCTGAGGAGTTGGCGATGCTCGAGGAAGATCTGCTCGCGGATACGACCTATCTCAGTCACGTCAGTCACCGTCTGGTAACTCGTGTAAGTGAACCCCAATTGCTTAGCATGCTATTGCTGGCATTTATTTTGCTCGTGGGTCTGGATGTCATGTTGGGGCGCCGGCAAGCGGGGCGTCAATGACTCACAGATCCGCGTCAATCGTTCCGTCCATCCTGGTCCTGATTCTCCTTTGCGCTCTATCAGGCTGTGCCGGCGATGCTGAACCGGTTCCGGTGCCAGATAGCGGACCGCCTGAGTCTCCGGCGGCCATCGATGCCTGTGATGACGTGTTGGCCCAGGGTCGCCCCGGTGGGGAGGAGAATTTTAGTTTGGCCGATTCCTTGTGGGAGAGCTGTTGGCGACGCAAGACCGCCAGCGACATCTGGGGTGAGGGCGAATAACCTATTGCTCTTCCGGTTTGACCCACCAGGTATCGATGTCGCTGCCGTAGAGCGCGGCGCGCTCGGGCCGTTCCAGTTTGGTCCAGTAGGCGATCAAGTCGTGAGGCAAATGGAACAGGGGCACCACGTAAACGCCGGCCATGAGGGCGCGGTCCAGCGCCCGGGTTGCCGCCACCAGATCCTCCCGGCTTTCGGCTCTTAACACGGCATCGATCATGGCGTCGACCGCCGGATCTTTGATGCCCGGATAGTTACGAGTGCCCTCTTGGTTGGCGGCCTCGCTGCTCCAATAAAAGGATTGCTCGTTGCCGGGTGATAGGGAGGCGCCGAACTGCCGGATAATCATATCGAACTCGAAGCCGCGCAGGCGCTGGATGTATTGCGCGCTGTCCACTTTGTTGATCCGCACCTGGATCCCTAAGCGCGCCAACCAGCGCTTATAGGTTAGCGCCAAGCGTTCGTCTCGGGCATGGAGAAGCAAAATTTCAAAGGAAAAGACCTCGCCGCTCTCGGCATTGACCAGTTTATAGTCTTCCACCATCCAACCGGCCTCTTCTAACAGCCCTTTGGCTTTCAGAAGGTTTTGTCGGTTAGCTCCACTAGCGTCTCCTTTAGGCAGGTCAAATCCGACCTCCAAAAGGGTATCGCTCACATGAGAAAAGGGGGCAAGTAAGGCTCTTTCGGCCGGGCTCGCGGGACCCTTGCCTGCCAGCTCGGAATTGTCGAAAAAGCTGCTCGTGCGCTCAAAGGCCCCTTCATAAAAGGTTTGATTGACCCATTCGAAGGAAAAGGCAAGCAATAGAGCCTCACGAACCCGGCGATCTTCGAATAGGGAACGTCGGGTGTTGAAGGCAAAGCCATACATACCTAAGGCGCGGCCGTGAGGAATTTCGGCAAGTGTGACACGACCCTCTTCCGCTGCGGGGAAGCCGTAGTCCCGCGACCACCGCGCCGGGTCTTTTTCCCGCCAAATGTCCACTAATCCAGACTTAAAGGCCTCAAAGGCGCTGGTCCGGGTTAGATAGTAATCGATGCGGATACGATCGAAATTAAACCGTCCCCGATTGACCGGCAGGTCCGCGGCCCAGTAATCTTCGTTCCTTTCGTAGGTGACCGTGCGACCGGGCTCGAAGTCCGCTAGGCGATAGGGACCGCTGCCAAGAGGAATGCGCAGATTCGCGGCTTGAAAACGCCCTTGATCGTAATAGTGTCTCGGTAAAACAGGCATCAACGCCATTATGAGGGGTAACTCTCGGTCCTCGCTGTCGGCGAAATAAAAGCGGATCTTGTCCGGAGCCGTTGTCTCGAAGTGGGATATTTTGCCGTAGAAAAGGCGGTGGTTGGGGCGCCCCTTGTCGCGAAGGGATTCGAAGGAAAAAATGACGTCGTCAATGGTCACCGGCGTCCCGTCTTGAAAACGGGCGCGCTCGTCTAAAGTGAACTCAACCCAGCCGCGGTCTTGTGGCGTCTCAACGGATTTCGCCAGCAATCCATAGAGGGTAAAGGGCTCATCAGGTGAGCGCGCCATCAAGGATTCAAATACCAACCCACGGGCAATTGGCGAAGTGCCGCGCAGACGAGCCGCCGTTTGGCCTTTCAAAGCGAAGGGATTGAAACTGTCGTAACTGCCAATCTTCGCTTCGACAAGAGTGCCGCCCTTTTTCGCCTCCACGCTTACATCTGGAAAGCCGCCAAAGTCGCCCGACAGGGTAGGGCTGCCGTGCATGGCTAGACTGGATGAAGGCTCTGCCGTAACACTTGTCATGCCGGACAACAGGATGACGGCGCAGAAAAAGCAGCCAAGAGAGGCGTGAGACAGAGGCACTAATCTATACCCTCACCGCGCAATAGCCGTTGGTAGGCAGCGCGCACTGCCTCTAATTCCTGTTCACTGGTTTCGGCAAAACAGGTCTCGAATTCCTGGGTGCCTTTTTGGTACCCCTCGGCCCTGCAAAGCGCGTCAATCTTTTCTTCAAATTTTGTTTCTTTCTTCGGAGGCGTGCAGCCAGCAAGTGAAGCGCCCATCAAAAGCAGCGCTACGATCAGCATCGGTGACTTCAGAAGCGATTTTCCAGTGTCTACTGCCAGAGAAGCGATCATGATCAAAAGCATCCCGCTATCAGAAAAATATATTTGATCCCCTGCGGTGTCGGGGCCATCGTAGGGTCGGTGCCCGATTTGCCGGGCCGAATTAAACCCCAAAAGACTTTTTTCAATGTCGGACTCCTATACCGCCTTTTCCCATGAAGAATACGCCACGCGTCTGGCTCATGCCAGGGCCGCGCTGCGCGATAGCGGATTCGACCTCTGCATCTCCCTTGCTCCCGAACATCATTTTTACTTGGCCGGTTACGATAGTTGGGTTGGTGTGAATTCTCCCCAGGCTCTCATTTTCGGCCTGGACGACGATCGGCCGACGTTGGTGGTGCGCAATGTGGACCTGCCCCTGGTTCATGAAAGCGCCTGGCTTGACGATGTGCGTAGCTATCATTTGGGTCGAGACGATCCAGTTGGCCTCATGGCGACTGTGGCCCGGGAAAAGGGGCTAAAGGGGGGTAGAGTGGCGATGGAATGTCAATCTTATGCTTTAACCTATGGTCTGGGCAACGCGCTGGCGGCAGCCCTATCGCCGGCTGAAATCGGGGATGCAACGGAGCTTTTGGGTGCCCTGCGGCTGATTAAGTCGCCCGCCGAGCTGGACTACTTGCGCCAGGCCGGGCAAATCGCCGAGCGGGGCTTGGTGGCGGCCCGCGCCGCGGCCCGGCCCGGCATGAGTGAAATAGATCTGGCTGCGGTGGCCGAGGGAGCGATGCGTGCCGCCGGCGGCGACTATTGGGCTATTCCCACCGAGTTGGCGAGTGGTCCCCGGTCGCCTGGCGGACATGCGGCACCCCGCTCGAGGATCATGCGGTCCGGCGAACTGGTACATTTGGAGTTTGCCGGCGTCATGGCGCGTTATCATGCCGTTGCCATCCATACCATGGCGCTGGGCCAGCCAAGTGCCCGCGCCATAGAGCTTTATGATCTGACCAGGGCCTCCCTACAGGCGGGTGTTGCTTCTATCGAGCCCGGTATCGCCGTTTCTGACGTTGAGGAGGCGTCCCTAACCCCACTGCAAGCATTGGGCTTGGCGGATTATGCCACCATGCGTTTTGGCTATGGCGTTGGCATTGCCTATCCACCAATTTGGCTGGAGACTTTGCAGATCAGCCGCGGTAGTAAGCAGACCCTGCAGAAGGGCATGGTTTTCGTGCTTCATGCCTATCTTTCCCTGCCACAGGAAGGGCTTGGGATTATTCAGGGCGGCACTTACCTGTTGGGCGATCAGGGCTTGGAAATGCTGGTCGGAGGGGGAGACCGACCGCTCGATATCCGTTGAAAAACTTTGGCCGAGCAAGACCTTTGGGCGGCCAATAAAATCTGCGAGCCAACCAGGCGATCACTGATTATCGGCTAATGTCTTGGTGATTTCAGTTAGCAACAGCGGCGAGGCTTCACCATCGGTTTGCAGCCCTTGATCCGCTTGATAGGCACGGATGGCGGACTGGGTTTTGGGACCCATTTTGCCATCTGAGGGACCCGGTTCATAGCCTAGCTTTGTCAGGCTGGCCTGAACCTGCTTGATAATCTCTTCTTGAGAAAGGTCCGAAAAATCGGGCTCTGGCGGCGATGGCGGGCTGGCGTCGGGAACAGTGACTTCGGGCAATTTGGCCACCACCTGTGCTACGCTCTCTAAAGCGTCTGGATCTGGCGAGTCTGATTTCGTTGGGTCCGAGCCGGCATCGGCATTGTCCTGAGCTTCTCCTTCAGAAGAAGCCGTCGAAGCCGACGTGAGAGGCTCCGTTGCTTGAGACGTGTTGCTTTCAGCTGCTTCTTCGGCGCTTGGCTTGGCTGCTGCTGTTTCCTCAGCCGACTCAGGGTTTTCTTCGGCGGCAGCCTGTTCTTGATCGTCTTTCTTTTGGTCCTTGGCCTTAGCGGCCCGGATCTTTTGATCGACTTTCAGGTCTGAAATTTTCCAGCACTCAGGATCGTCGAACTGTTTGCATATATTGATCAGGATTGCGGAAAAGGGACCTTCACCCCGTTCACCGGTTGCCTTTGTGGAAGTTGCGATCCCGGTCAAGGTCCAGCGATCATCCCGGTCAGGCACGACCTTGAAATCCGGCGAGAAAAGCTGGGTTTCCGTCGCCTCAAATCGTTTGTTGATCTCCTGCTGGGCCAGTTTGAGGGCGCCCACCATGCGAACCTCCTGGGTCCGGTCGCGCCCCATGATCACATAACCGCCGTAAAAGGCACCGCAGATGAGCACCAAAAGGGTGGCAAAGATGAGAAATCCCTTCACGAGGCCCCCTTCGGCATGACGCTCAAAGCATCACCTGCGCTTTTCGTCGAACACATAATCATTATGTAAATCAAAGCAGCTGCTCTGTTCAAAAATGGGTCGCCCCTCGGGGCCTTTTGGCAAGACAGGCGCGCCTCGTAAAGGCTCTCGTGAGAGCAAAGCATGGGCGCAAGTGTCATTTTTTATGGTTAAAAAGTCGTGAAGATATGTATTTCAGCCGACCTTACATTGGAAAAGGAGTGCCCAAAGGACGGTCGGCGGCGAAATGCAACGGATTTTGACGGAGCCCTCGCCGATCAGTAGGCGTTTTCCGACTTGAATACCACTGCCACGGTTCGGAACAGAATCTTTAGATCGAACCAAATCGACCAGTTGTCGATGTAAAAGATGTCATGTTCCACACGTTTTTGAATCTTTTCAATGGTATCGGTTTCACCGCGCCAGCCGTTGACCTGGGCCCATCCGGTGATGCCGGGCTTTACCCGATGACGGGCCGCATAGCGGTCCACCACATCGGTAAAGAGGGCGCCTTCGGCCTTGGTTGAGACCGCATGAGGCCGGGGACCTACCAAGGACATGTTTCCGATCAATACATTGATAAGCTGAGGTAGCTCGTCCAGACTCGACTTTCGCAGAAAGTCCCCGACCCGGGTGACCCGGGGGTCGTTTTTGACGGTTTGGGCCTCGCAGTTCCGATCACTCTGGTCATTGTACATGGTGCGGAACTTCCACACGTTGATGAGCAGATTGTTAAAGCCATAGCGAGGCTGCTTGAAAAACACGGGGCCAGGCGAATCGAGCTTGATGGCCAAAGCAATCAGAGCCATCAAAGGCCCAATAAACAGCAACGCAAGTCCGGCTATGATCCGATCCTCGACTGCCTTGGTGACATGGGACCAGCCCGAGATTGGCCGCTCGAAGAGCTGCAGCATGGGCACCTTTGCCACCGAGGTGAAGGTTTTGTTGGGGAAGTCCAACCCGAGAAGATCCGGTGTCAGACAGATGCGCACGGGCGTGATCGCCAATTCGTGGATCAAATGGTTCAATCGCTCATGGGCATGCCACGGGAGAGCCACAAATATCTGGTCCACCAGGTTGCCGCGTATGAGCTCGATCAAATGGTCGATGTCACCTAAGACCTGATAGCCGTGCACGTTGTGGGGCACGCGGGTTTTGCGGTCGTCGATGAAACCGACAATTCGCATGCGCGGATCATTCTGTTCGCGAAGATAGGCAGCCAGGCGCTGGCCCTGCTCACCAGCGCCCAAAATAACCGTTCGCTCCGCAAAGCAACCTTCATCAGCCCTTTCACGAATCCATTGGCCGATGGCGATGCGGGTGGTGGTTAGCACCACGGCTGAGCCCACAAACCAGCTGACGGCCCAGACACGGGAATAGAAGCTGGAAACCTTTAGGGTAAAAGCGATGGCCAAAAGGATCGAAAAAGCAATAGCCCAAGCCGAAAGCAATCGGTCTATGGGGAATCGGCGGGAAAAGATGTGTTCGTGCTTATAGATGCTGAACCACTGAAAGATCATCCCGGCCAAAAAGGTCCCGGCAATAATGGCTGCAGCGTAGCGACTGCTGAATTCCCCGAAGTGGGAATAGACGTAAAAGAGGTAAATCCCAACGCCAACGGCGCCGATGGAAATTAGGTCGGCAATGCGAAGCAGGCCGCTCACATAGGTTGGTGAAATCAGTTTCACGTAAGTCGAAGGGGCTTCCCGGGCATCGACGTCTAAGAGCATCCTGCTATTTCCTTTGCGTCGCGGCATACATGGCCGGCATAAATCCTTGAATTTCATCCGCATACCTTGCGGAAGATTACGAATGTGAATGTCGCACGTAGGGGTTAAAATTCGGCAACCGTAATGTCATCCGAAAAATCGCGGTCACCATACACCTGGCCAAACCAAAACGCGACGACAATTTTATTAGAATTTTGTTAAATTCGGAAGTCATTGCCATCCTGTGACTTAAAAATCACAGGATGTTTCTTCCAATTTTGGAAGGCAGAGGGCTGATCTATAGATTGGCGTCGCCTGATGCTTCCCGTTTGAAGTTTCAAGAATACAAAGATTTTCTTGGTTTAACTTCATCAATTTAGAAGTAAAAGGGGTCCTTTATTTCTAAACCGTCAGAAAAGCCAGGCCAGACCCGAGATGATCAGAGCCCATAATGTCAAACTGGACAAGATAATAAAAACAAGTGTTTTTCGTCGAGACCACTTGCCGCTTCCCGTTCGGGTTTTCGCTTTTCGGATCCCAAGTGACCCGTGCTCCCGAAGGACAAAGTCCGATTTGTAAACCATGACCAACCGCCGCGCGTAACTGCCAATATAATGCTTTGTCGAAAGGATATTGAAGAGGGCATGCTTAACAAAACGTT
This sequence comes from Pseudomonadota bacterium, assembly GCA_039028695.1. Taxonomy (GTDB): domain Bacteria; phylum Pseudomonadota; class Alphaproteobacteria; order Kiloniellales; family Kiloniellaceae; genus JANQKX01. Next base: position 6,371 of record JBCCHN010000099.1, on the reverse strand, counting down.
AAATGAAGGATTCAGGGCGATTAAATTTTTATATATAAAACACAATAGTCCGTCGGAATTTCACTGATTTCCTATTAAGGTATTTTTAATAATATTGAATTTTTGCTGTTAATTTATTTTTTACTATATCTATTTGCCTGGGTTTTATTTTGAAATATTTGAGAAAAATAGCATGAGACTAATTGCGCTTTTTTTGCGCACATTCCTCGACCCCGTTAAGGCCGCAAAAGAAGCCTGGAACATAAACAAGAACATCAAGATGTTGGATCAGCCAACTTAGGAATTATCTTTGCCGGACCAAGCAGCTGTCTGACGGTATGGCTGAAGAATACCTTGGCTGATGCTTAGGAAAGCCCAAGGGTTTTTGGCTGGAAAAACAGCTTGTCCATTGTCCTCAATAGATCTTTGGATTTTATTGCGCAGGGCCTCTATCATCCGCTAAAGCTGCCGGCATCGGCACAAATGCCCCATGGAAGATGGAATCAGGCTAATATAGCCTTACAATTACAGTCTTAGGGAAAAATGATATGAACACGATGGCTCAGCAAAGCGTTTCCGAGGCCACCACGGCCAAGGTTCAGCAATTAACCGCGCGCAATCCCGGCGGCAGCACTGCGTTGGCCAACTACTGGGGCGTCAATTCCGAGTACGGCGTCTTGCGGGACGTTCTCCTCGGGCCGGTCGAGACCTTTCGCTGGGTCGTTTCCAGCTCCCTTTCGGCTTCTACCGCCCGTCACGGCTATGTTTTTGATAAGGCAGAGGCGATCCGCCAGCACGGTGAAATGGTCTCGGCCTATGAAAGTGCCGACGTCACAGTTCATACCTTGCCGGCGGACGAGGCTCTTCCCATGCAGATCTATGCTCGGGATTCTAGTTTTATGACCCCCTATGGCGCCGTCGTGACACAGATGGCCAAGCCCTGGCGTCGGGGCGAATACTCATCCGTGCTCCGATTTTACCTGGAAAACGGCATTCCCATCTATGACATGGTCTCCGCCGGGTCGTTCGAAGGCGGCGACTTTGATGTAATCGAACCTGGTTGTGTGCTCATCGGCCACGGGGAGGAGCGCACCCAGGAAGTCTCCGCCAAGCAGGTCGGCGGTTGGTTTGAGAAGGAAGGATGGGAGGTGCGCTACGCACCCATCGACCCCTTTTATGTACACATCGACCTGATGGTGTGCATGTTGGCCGAGAAACTGGCGGCCGTTTGTCTGGACACCACTGAGCCGGATATCGTGGACTGGCTGAAATCCAAGAAGATCGAAATCGTCCCGGTCAATTTCCGCGATACCATGAATTTGGGCTGCAATGTGGTCTCCCTCGGCAATGATCGAATCCTCTCCACCGCGGCCAGCAAAGACCTGAACGATCGTTTGCGGGCGCTCGGCTTTCAGGTTTATGACCCTGAGGTCTCCATGTTGACCCGCGGCGGCGGCGGGGTTCACTGTCTTTGCCAAGCTCTAAGGCGCGACCCGGTTTAGATCATTTAAAAATCTGTACGAAAGGACTGCCGACAATGGACGCGGCACAGCAACTGATCGCTAGTGAACATCGGCTAGGGGCCCATAACTATAAGCCCTTGGATGTGGTCCTGAACCGGGGGGAGGGAGTCTGGCTGTGGGATGTGGACGGCAACCGTTATCTGGATTGTCTATCGGCCTACTCGGCGGTCAATCAGGGTCACTGCCATCCCAAGATTTTCGAGGCCATGGTCGAGCAAGCGAAAAAACTCACCCTGACCTCGCGCGCCTTTCGCAACGATCAGCTGGCGCTGTTGTATGAAGAATTGGCAGAGCTGACCGGATCCCACAAGATCTTGCCTATGAACTCAGGCGCTGAGGCGGTGGAATCCGCCGTTAAGGCGGTGCGCAAGTGGGGCTATGAGGTCCGCGGCGTGCCCGAGGGCCAGGCAGAAATTATCGTCTGTTCCGACAACTTTCACGGCCGCACTTTGGGTATCGTGGGCTTTAGCACCGATCCGACGGCGCGCGCCGGCTTTGGGCCCTTTGCGCCCGGCTTTAAGGTGATCCCCTTTGGCGATTACGAGGCCTTCGAGGCCGCCGTCACCGACAACACGGTGGCGCTGTTGGTGGAGCCAATCCAAGGCGAAGCCGGCGTGATCATTCCGCCCGGCGACTTTTTTCCCCGCGCGCGCGCCCTCTGCACAGAAAAGAACATCACCTTGATCCTGGACGAAATCCAAACCGGCCTCGGGCGCACCGGCAAGCTCCTGGCCGAGGAACATGAGGATATCGAGGCGGATGTTACCCTGGTGGGCAAGGCACTTTCCGGCGGTTTTTATCCGGTCTCGGCGGTGCTTTCCAACTCGGAGGTCCTAGGCGTTCTAAAGCCCGGGGAGCACGGCAGCACTTTTGGCGGCAATCCCTTAGCCTGCGCCGTCGCCCGCTCGGCCCTCAAGGTTTTGGTCGAGGAAGGTATGATCGAAAATGCCCAAGTCCAGGGAGACTATTTTCAAGAGCGCTTGAAAGCCGTGCGCGCCAACTCGATCCGAAACGTACGGGGTCGCGGACTCATGCTGGCGGTGGAACTCCATCCCGAGGCAGGCGGCGCCCGGCGCTATTGCGAAGCTCTGAAGGATCGGGGCCTGCTGGCTAAAGACACTCATGACCACACCATCCGCATTGCCCCGCCGCTGGTGATCTCCCGCGACGATGTGGATTGGGCCGCCGACCAGTTCGAAGCCGTACTGACGGGGTTGGATGGCTCGTCCCACTGAAGCGCGGCTTGCAGGGAAAATTCCTTTGCCTCGGCGCTGGGGAGCCGGCACCGCGTCCTCGTTAGAGATGGTTCCATGCAGCAGAATCGCAGCTTTGATTATGTCATTGTTGGTGCGGGATCAGCCGGGTGTGTGTTGGCCAAAAGGCTTTCCGAAAATGCAAACAACCGTGTCTTGCTGATCGAGGCAGGTGGGAGTGATCGGAGCATCCTCATACATATGCCCGCTGCATGCGGAATGGCGGCACGGAACCCGCAATTCGACTGGGCCTATTATGGCGATCCTGAGCCCCATTGCGATGGCCGTCAGATTTTGGAACACCGGGGGCGGGTTCTCGGTGGGTCTTCTTCCATAAACGGAATGGTCGCCAATCGCGGCAATCCTAAAGATTACGATGGATGGGCCGGAGAAGGTCTCCCCGCATGGACCTATGAGAAATGCTTGCCCTATTTCCGCAAGATGGAAACTTCCGACAAGGGAGCCAGCGCATGGCGCGGTGGCGATGGCCCGCAGAGCATCGAAACTTGCCCGGCAACGCACTCTCTTCACCAGGCTTTCCTAAAGGCTGGTGAAGAAGCGGGCTATCCGGTAACCGCTGACCAAAATGGAGAGCATCACGAAGGCTTCCATGTGGCGCAGAGCTTCACAAAAAACGGCAGGCGCTGCAGTACGGCGAGGGCCTATTTGCACCCCGCATTGGACCGAGAGAATCTTACGGTTCTGACCAATAGCCTGGTTCACAAAATCCTGTTTGACGGCCGGCGCGCCGTCGCGGTTTTGACGAAAGGGCGCGGTGAAAAAATCCGATTCGATGCCGAGCGTGAGGTGATTTTGTGCGGTGGTGCCATCAATTCACCGCAGCTTCTTATGTTATCGGGGGTCGGAGATCCGGCCCATCTTGGCGAACACGACATAGCCTTGGTAGCCTCGCTCCCGGCGGTTGGGCAAAACTTGGAAAACCACCAAATAGTACCCATCACCTACGCAACGCCACCGGGCGTTTCCCTAGCCCGACAATTCAGGGGCTTGGGAAGGTATCGTATCGGCCTTGAATGGATGCTGATGAAATCGGGATGGGGGACCTCGATCATTTGCGAGACCGGGTGCTTTTTTAAAAGTTCCCGTGATGTTGCTTATGCGGATTTGCAGCACGAATTCTACCCCATGACCGCCGATATGGGAGATCCTATTGCGAACTTCGACGAGGGCTTCATGTTCTCTATGGGGTTAATGCGACCCGAAAGTCGCGGACGGGTGAGGTTAAATTCGGCAGATCCAACGGATCACCCCTCTATCGTCTACAATTTCTTTGCAAAGGAGAGGGATCGGCACGCCATGATCAACGGTCTAAGGCGCACCCGTGAGATGGCGGCGCAATCGGCATTTGACGGTTTGAGGGATGAAGAAACGGCACCCGGCAGGGACGTGCAAAGTGACGACGAAATCCTGAAATGGCTATGTGCCAACGCATCGACTGAGTATCACCCTAGTTCGACCTGCCGCATGGGAACGGGCGATAGTTCCGTCACGGATACGGATGGGTTGGTTCATCACGTCGACGCCTTACGGGTAGTCGATGCCTCGATCATGCCTCACAACGTAACCGCAAACCTAAACGCCCCAGTCATCATGATGGCCGAAAAGATCGCTGATCAAATTATTCGTTAATCAATTCTGAGACGAAATTTTCGACAGTTTTTGGTCGATCCAAAAGACACCTACGAGCAGCATAAAAGTTACGCCGGCAGAAATCCCTCGGCACAACAGGCCGCGTACCACAAGGCGGCGGAAGGGTTTTCTTTCCACTGCTGCAGCCCTTCAATGCCTTTACGGAATGACTCTTCGTCGAGGAGACCAGCGGAAAAAATGGTATCTTCAGCGCCTTCGAGGGCGGCGATGAGGTTATCAGCGGTCGCCTGAAAACTCTCATTTCCCGCGCAGCCGCCAAAGAACACGCAGCCGTTGCGCAGAGAGGTGAGGCCGGCCTCTTGCAGCAGCGAAACCAGGCGACGCCCAACATAGGGGTCATTGCCAAGCCTTTCGTAGGATCTCACATAGGCTTGCCAAAGCGGATGGAAACCCGGTGGTTCGGGCCAGGGGCGAAAATCACCATGGTCATCGTCAATGACAATAACCCTTCCGCCGGGGCGAAGGGAACGTGCCATCTGTTCGATCACATCGGACGGATGGGAAACATGCTCTAAAAGAAAGCGCGCATGGGCGGCATCGAAGGTTCCCCACTCAGACTCAGCCAAGGGAAGGTCGAGTGCATCGCCCTGGCGAAAGGCCGCCAGCGATGACTCTTGGGCTTGATCGGCAAGTTCTTGCGCCTGCCTAATTTGATCCTGATCGCGCTCAATGCCGATGACCTTTCCTTTGCTGCCCACCGTGCGAGCCATCAGACGGGTGAACTGACCGAGGCCGCAGCCGAGATCCAAGACCTTCTCTCCCGGCTGAAGCTTGAGCTCTTTCAGGCAAGCTTCGTTCAAGAGGTCATTGAGCAAAGATAATCGGCTTTGTTCTTCCGGCGAACTCCCATGAATGTACTCGGACGACCCTGGCACATCGTCATTCATGCGCGTCTCTCCGGTTGATTGGTGGCTCTCTTAGCCCTTGAGAATATTGTGTTCCGGTCCATAGGGGAAGCCGGTGATATTCTCATTGCCCTCTTCGGTGATCACCAAGATGTCATGCTCCCGATAGCCGCCGGCGCCGGGCTGGCCTTCGGGGATCATCACCATGGGCTCCATGGAGACCACCATGTTGGGCTGAAGAACCGTTTCCACATCCTCGCGCAGCTCCACTCCGGCCTCGCGGCCATAGTAGTGGCTCAGCACGCCGAAGGAATGGCCATAGCCGAAGGAGCGGTATTTGAGCAGGTCCCACTCCCGGTACATCTCGTTCAGCTCGGCGGCCACGTCGCAGCAGCGCGCACCGGGTTTGAGGAGCTCAATGCCCCGCTCGTGGACCTTCACGTTCTTTTCCCAGATATCGATTTCCACGTCGCTGGCGTGATCGCAGAACAGGGTGCGTTCCAGGGCGGTGTAGTAGCCAAAGATCATGGGAAAGGTGTTGAGGCTAAGGATGTCGCCTGCTTCGATTTTCTTGTTGGTCACGGGATTATGGGCACCGTCGGTGTTGATACCCGACTGAAACCAGGTCCAGGTATCCATGAGTTCAACAAAAGGGTGGTTGCTGGCGATCTCGCGGATCATGGCATTGGTGCCGGCGATCGCCACCTCGTGCTCCGGGACACCGGCCTCGACAGCGGCGGCACAGGCATAACCGCCGATGTCGGCGGTCCGGGCCCCTTCCTGTATTAGTTTGATCTCCTCGTCAGACTTGATGGCACGCATCCACATGGAAGGCTGGCTCACATCCACGAATTCCACGCCTGGCAGGTTTTCTTCCAAAAGGCGGCGATATTCCAAGTTCACATGGTCAAACTCGATGCCGAGGCGCTTAACGCCGGGGGTCAATTGTTCGACGGCTCTGTAAAAACTGTCCCGGCGCCAGTCCGTATAGGTGAGGTTACTCCCGTGACTTCGGCGCCAGGGCTGGCCGCCATCAATGCCGGCCGAAATTGTGGTTGCTGCCTCAGGGGTGATCACCATGCCGTACTTTCGCCCGAAAT
>JBCCHN010000098.1:0-19429 GCA_039028695.1 Pseudomonadota bacterium | reverse complement strand
TCCCTGATCGGATGAATTCATTACCGTCCATAACGGCCTTTGTCCGGAGGGCCTTGAGGCCGCCACCTGCCGTGGGTTTGGTCCTGACAATCGCGCCGATCAGTGCTCCGCTCATCAAGCGCGGCAACAACTGGGATTTCTGTTCTTCTGTACCGTATATGACAATATAGGAAATGATGATCGCGTCGTGGGCAAGATATCCTCCCAGTCTACCATGGCTTTCTGGGACCTCGACGCCAAAAAGATCCTGCTTTTCCGCCTCCACCCATAATTCTCGTGGTACGGCGCCCTGCCGCCCCCAACGATCATAATATGGCTGGCGCTCATCTAAGTAATAATGTTTGCCCTTCGCAGCGCGCATAAGCAACTCGCCGTCCATCCAATCGGCCCTGGGCAAATGTGGAGGCATGATCAAGGGTTCCTCAAACGAACGGTAAGTTGGAAATTGTTCCGGCATGCCTCTTGCCGTCGGAACTCTCGACCGTAACGGCCTGTCCGCTGCCCCAATAGCCTCGGTCGATCATGGACAACCCCACATTCCCTTTTAGGCGGGGTGACCACATAGCTGAGGTTACGGCACCAACTTGTCGGTTGCCCGCCATCACGGGCCAGGGCTTGGAGCAAGTCGGACCCGCTTCATGACCAAAGAGGATTCCCCTTATTTTACGTGCAATGCCTTGGCTTGCGATCCTTCGCAAGGACTCCTTGCCAATAAATTCGACCTGGCCGTCTAGCGCGCAATATTTTGCCAGTCCAATTTCAAGCGGCGTGTTCTCGCGGGTCATGTCATTTCCATAGCTGAATAGGCCACCCTCTATGCGCTCGATCAGATTTGGGCACCCCGGTCGGATATTCAGGGAAGATCCAGCCTGCCAAACAGCGTCCCACAGGGCTGAGCCCAACTTGTTATCGTTCAAATAAATCTCGAACCCACCTTGGCGCGAGTATCCCGAGCGTGCGATCAACTGCTGTGTTCCCAAAAAGCCGAAGTAAGCAAAGCGAAAAAATCCAATGTTGCGTATTCCCTCGCCAAAAAGAGACGCAAGCAGATCCTCAGCTTTAGGGCCTTGCACAGCAAGCGGCGCCACGTCAGGCTCGGAAATCTCGACCGCAAAGCCCGCGCCGATCGCAAGCCCCTTGGCATAGAGAAGCACATCCGAATCAGCAATCGAAAGCCAGAATCGGTCTTCGGCGAGCTTTAGCAGTACAGGATCATTCACCAGGCCGCCCCGTTCGTCGGTTAGCGGAACATAAAGACACTGTCCCACCTTTGCGCGCGAGATATCCCTTGGCGTCATCCATTGGACTAGTCTGGCGGCGTCGGGCCCAATGATCTCGACCTGTCGTTGGCAGGAGACATCCCATACCTGGACATATTCCTTAAGGTGCCAATAGTCTTCTTCCACGGACGCCTGATAGGCCTTCGGCAATAGCATGTGATTGACGACGGTAAATCCACGAACCCCGGCCTCTTCAACCCTGTCGGTATAGGGCGTACGTCGAATCCGACGGGACATGTTAAGCCCCTCGCTCACTGGTCGCTCGCCTCAGGTAGAGACACCCAGATCGAAAAAGAGTGAGGCGATATGATCAAGGGTACGTGGTACCGCGCTTTGGCGTCGCGTAGCTTAAGGCGGATGGCGATCTGAGACGCGACAACCTGTTCCGCATCATCGAATGCCCGACCTAACCAATAGGCGCTCGTCGAAAATGCCAACTCGTGGGGTTTTGTTACGTCAATACTTTTTGGATCGACGGCCTGCGAGAAGCGGCCCCTTGAATCTGTCTCCCCACCAAAAATGGGTTTCCGATAACCATCGTCTAGAAGACAAAAAAGCGTTACGGAAATTCCGCCAGCATGCGTGCCATCCACGCCGTTAAGCGCATGTGTCGAGATGGTGGCCATTATTCGATCGACGCCTTGTCTCTTTTGTCGCTCGTTGCCGCGACGATCGGACTTATAACGCCCCGGCACTTCACATTTAGGCAAGACACTTTTCCAGAGTCTTTTGCACGCTTCAGCGCCGGCGCTAAGTCCGCGCGTTTGGTGACCAGCTCGCCATGCCCCCCCAGTCCCTCGACCATAGAATGAAAAGGGATATCGCGGAAATCGGTCGCAAAATGACGACCGTTCGCGAACAGGCGCTCTTGTTGTTGGGAGATGCAGTCGAGGCCACCGTTATTATCAACGACTATGGTAATTGGCAGCTTTTCCTGGAAGGCCACTTCGATGGAAAGACCGCCAGACAAAAAAGCCCCATCGCCGGTTATCAAAATAACGTTTTTGTCTGGGTAGATCCGCTTGGCCGAGACTGCAAAGGAGATACCGACACCCAAAAGGCTATAATTCCCAGGATGCAAAATTCCCCCCAGGTTTTTGCCCTTGGCCCCAGCCAGATTGACGGCGATTTCCGACCAGAAATGGGTATTGCCGCCATCAAAAACCAGCCAATCCCCATCGTCCATTTCTGCCTGCACATCCAAGGAAAGCTGTAGGGGATGCATTAAGCGGCCCCTTGCCGCGTCCACTTCGCTTTCTTTCAAGATTTCAGCTAACCAAGTTTCAACCCATTCAGCGCGCCTATCACGGTTTAGGTCAAACCAGTCCTTTTGCACATGCCAAGAGTTTTCACTGGCAAGGGACATGAGCGCATCGAGAAAGGCCTCCGGATCGCAAAGGAGAGTCTCATCTGCCGCGCGATTGTATTCGAGCTCTTCATGACTGCCATTGACGCAAACGAGGTTAGTCGTATCTGGAAAAAACGGCGGATTGCCGAAGTTCATCTGGTTATCGAGCCGACCACCGAGCATTATCACAAGGTCGGATGTGTGAACGGCGAATCTAGATGGCTGGTATTGATGGAAGTCCGCGAGGCCCATGTAGGCCTCCGACTCTTCACTTAACAATTTTTGATGATAGGGAACGTTGAATATCGGTAGCTTTAGTGAAGCGCCCACCTCTTCAAGTTTTTTCTCGCTCCCAGACCACCAAACACCATGCCCGGCGATGATGATGGGCCGTTTCGCATTTTTGATAAGATCAAGAACCCGAACCAGGGCGTTTGGGTCTGGCCAGGCTTTTGGTATCGGTTTGGCTTTGCGATCAAACGGCCTCTCGTCAAGACCGGCCTTCTCGTCGAATGAGGAGAACATAATGTCGACAGGAAGGCTGACATGGACCGGACCGGGATATCCGGTTGTCGCTGCGGTCCAGGCCCGGTCAATGAACTCGCCGATACGGTCCCCGTCTGTAATTTTTACCGAATATTTGGTGAGCGGAGCTGCGATAGCCACATCATCGATTTCCTTGAAACCACCCGCACCTTGCCGCTTAAGTGTCGATGACCCGGTCACGAAAATGACCGGTGTTCGTTCGCCCAAGGCCTCCAACATTGATGGCACGGCATTCGCGAATCCTTCAGGTCCCACGAGACAGACGGCCGGCTTTCTGGTGATACGCGTGTGACCGTCAGCCAGATGCCCAGCGACCTGCTCGTGAGGGCAGTTGATCACCGACATTTGGCATTTCATGAAACCTTCCAGAGCGGGGTTACAGAAACCGCCCGCGAGGGTAAAGACGTGCTCAACACCTTTCTCACTGAAGGCCCGCGCCAAGAGCTCGCCCCCTCTAACACGCGCGTTGTTGGGGATGTCCACTTACGCCTCCATGAAGCTTTGGGGGTGTTGTCCAACGACAGTCAGTGACTGCCATGTCTTTTCGATGATCGACTTTTGCGGTTCGAACAAATTCCCCCGACCCACTTCGCTGACGTCACAAACGCCGATTTGAGCAAGGGTCAAGCTGATGTCTTTTGCAAAGATGTCGAGAAGTGAGGCGAGTCCCCGCTCACCCTCTGCTGCCAAGGCAAAAAGTAACGGCCTGCCGAGCATCACAAAATCGGCTCCACAAGCAATCGCTTTTACAATGTCTTCGCCCGATCGGATGCCGCTGTCGAAACACAGCGGGTAGTCGGGCCCGACGGCGGCCCTGATGGCGGGGAGAATGGCAATGGCCGCCGCAGAACTATCGAGTTGTCGACCTCCGTGATTGGATACGTAAATACCGTCAACACCCGCCGATTTAACCCGGTGAGCGTCGTCTGCAGACGTAACGCCCTTGACGACCAACTGGCCTGGCCAGAGATCCCGCAGACGGGAAAGAAACTCCCAATCGGCAGCAGCTCGGCTTTGCGTCCGATCAAATCCCGGACTGTCCGCCGATTTTTGGAAGTTCGCCATTTTTGGAACCCCGTGGCGGAGCGTTGTAAGGCTCCAGCGCGGGTGACGGGCAAAATCCCATGCTTGGCGGAGGCCAATCTGAAAGGGCACCTCAAACCCGTTTTTTATGTCACGAAGGCGCCGATTTACCTCTGGCACATCGACGGTAAAAATCAAGGTTTTGAAACCGGCAGTATCGGCACGCCGAACCAAATCAAAGGCTACATTCGGATCGCCGGCGGCGTATAGTTGAAACCATGTATTCTCGCCAGCTATGGCGATCATGTCTTCCATTGAAGTTGAGGCGGCGGTGGACAGGCAGACAGGAACATTAATTTGTCTCGCCAGCCGGGCCAGAATTGCATCGGCCTCAGGATGGGCCAAATTGCACATTCCCATGGGGGCGAAACCAAAGGGATAGTTGTAGGATTTTGCCAGAAATTTGGTCTCCAAAGACCGCGTTGATACATCTCTGAGCACCCGTGCTTGCAGCTTGATGATACCGAAAGCTCGGGAATTCTCGGCGGTCGCCAATTCAGCCCCGGCGCCTGCTGAAATGAAATCATGGATCAGCTTTGGCAACCTTAGACGAGCCAAGGTTTCGGCATCCTCCGCGCAATGAATGCGCTCACTGGCCTGACTACCGATTTCTGAGAGAATAGGGATGGCTGTCTCCAATCGTTCACCCAACAGCAAACCGAAGTGAAATTAGCCAGACCTAAAGCATAGCACTATAATAATTATTTGCATTATTCATACGTAAATACTATGAATAAAATGATGGAACAAACCGCAGAGACAGGTCCGGAACAATGAACTTACGCCAGTTGGAGGCATTTCGCGCTACGATGCGTTCAGGTTCCATCACTTCAGCCGCAGACACACTTCATATATCTCAGCCAAGCATAAGTCGCTTAATCCGAGACCTTGAACGCAGCGTCGGGTTCTCTCTATTCGAGCGCGCGGGCCGTGGCGTTGCGCCGACGGTTGAAGCCCGGAGGTTTCACCAGGCGATCGAGTCGATGTTTGTTGGCATGGACCGCTTGTCCGATATTGCCAATACTATTCGGACGACGGCAGGAGGAATCGTCTCAGTCGGCGTAATTCCGGCATTTTCGCAAATTGTAACGCCGGAAGCATTTCATGCCTTTTCGGAACTTCACCTCGGCGTCAAGATTATGGCGACCATAAAAAACACACCCGAAATTGTTGATGGGGTGCAAGCCCATCAATACGATATCGGTATCGTGGGCCAATCGCCACCTTACGAGGGCGTGGAAACGTTGTTTCATACCACCGTTCCTTACGTTTGTTTGGTTCCCGACTCCCACTGGGCCGCAAATGTCCGTGGCGAACTAGACCTTCACACTCTCGTCGAATCCGAGGCATTTGTAACCTTTGGGCGTATGTATCCAGATGAAATGCTCGAAATCGACAGTGAGCTTTCCGCTAAGCTTTCGGATCGCTCCAGGATTTCCGCCGCTAATACTCTCTTCCTGGCGTCACTGGTAAGAACCACAGGGGCCTTAGCAATCGTTGATCCATTCACGGCGGAAGTTGGCGAGAGGTTGGGGGGAGTTATCGGCCGGCCAATCAAGCAAAGCCTGAAGTATCATGTGGGTGTAATCGGCATGGGACCGGGTACTATGTCCAGGGCCGCTCGCGATATGGTCGAAATTTTCATCTCTCAGCTTCAGAAACATTGAGGCAAGTTGAAATTGAGCTGGCGAAATCGCATCCATTTCTCTCATTTCATTGCCTAAAGTATGGAGTTAGAAGTATATCCGACGTTGCCTGGTCCACCGCGCGGGCTCAGCTTTTAACCATTGCCCGAGGTTATCCAGATACAATTTCCATGGTTAGACTGACAAAAGGCTTTGGTTCCAGGAATGAACTGTTGGCGGGGAATTTTTGCCCTCCGGATTGGCGCGCTTTGCAGTGCTTTCAAACCAATGCAAAAAAGTAACGGAAATGACTTCGCGACATGCTTTGACAGGAAAAAGATACTGTACGCAGATGACTACGCATCACTTTCTGTGCGGATGTCAATATCCTTGGCAAAAACGAAGGTGCCTGACTTAAAGCGCAAACTGTCTTCTAACACCGACGCAATTGCCGCCAAACTGACCAGTAAGCCGGAGATAGGCACGATCGAGATGGCGTACTTCTTGGGCATATAATTCGGTTTGAAAACAAACCCGCCACCTTCAAAGGTAAAGTACCACATTTCCCAGTACTTGCCGCCCATGGTTTCGACGGCCTCAATCCCATAGACAATCATCACAACGCCCAAAGCGCAGATGATCAGCGACCAAAACTGTTGAACAAAAAAAGCGGCCTTGAGTGGCAGTCGAGAGTAAATCAGGTCCAACGCGATGTGATCCTTGTCCCTCACGGTCAAAGCAAGGGCAAGAAAGACCAGCCAGATGTTGCTGAGCACGGTCAGAAGATCACCCCAAACCGGGGGATCCTCGAAGACGTAGCGCATGACCACTGAATAGACCGTGAAAACGACCATGAGTAATAGCAAGATAGCGCAAAATGCGGTTAGAAACTTCCGCGCCATGCGATCAATGAATATGGCGGCGTCTAACATCAGTTTACAAATCCCAGAGCCCGTGGAAGATACATGGTAATTTGCGGCACAACGATCAGCACGAACAACAGTATGAAAAGCACAAGAAGATAAGGCAGCATTGCGATCGCCACTTTTTCCAACCTGACTTTTGCAATAGCGCCTGCAGTGAAAAACGCAACCCCAACTGGCGGCGTTACGGATCCGATTAGGAAGCCGACAACGACCACAAGGGCTGCTTGCACATCTGGATAGCCAGCAGTAACCATCACATCGACCAGCACCGGACCCACCACGATGATGTTGGCGGCCGAATCCATGACCATTCCCAACAAACAAATGAACAGCACCAGAACTAATGCGAAGAGGAAGGGGTTATAGGTGTAACTCAACAGCCACTGTTCCAGCTCGTTGATTGCCCCCAACGAGGTCAACAGCCAGCTGAAGGGACCTGAAGCCGCGATAATAATGAATACCATAGCCGAATTACGCATGGCCCGAACAAAAGCGCTCTGGCAGTTGACCCAATTGATCGTGCGGTAAATGAACAGGCCGACAAAAAGAGCAATTGTTGCCGTCAGCGCGCCGGCCTCAACCACCCCAGCAATTCCGAACACGACCGAACCCACAAGCACGATGGGAATAAGCAAGGCAAAAGAAGACCTGTACCCAACGACCGCAATGGCCTTAAGGCTGAAAGGCTCATCACTGCGCTCGAAATTGTTACGTCGGGCGATGATGTAGTTAACCAACATCAAAAGTAGGCCAATCGTGATACCGGGTAAAATCCCACCGGCAAATAGAGCGCCTACCGAAATGCCACCCGCATTGGCCAGCACGATCATCATGATGGAGGGGGGTATGATCCCACCGATAGTGGAACTTACCGCCGTGATCGCGGCGGCAAAAGCCGACGGATAGCCGGCCCGTTTCATGGCAGGAACCAAAAGCGATCCAACCGTAGCGGTATCTGCCACCACCGATCCATTCATGCCGGCAAAAAACATGCTCACCAGGACATTGGCCTGTGCCATGCTGCCACGCATCCGGCCGATGATGCGCTGGCTCAATTCGACCAGCCGGTCGGTGATGGTGGCGCTGGTCATCAACTCGCCGGTTAACATGAAGAAAGGAATTGCTGTCAGCGGAACCGAATCAATTGCGCTAAACATCTGACTGGGGATCAGAATCATCGGTGCTGCGTCGGTGATCAAGATGTAAACCACCGGAATAAGGATTAGGGTAAATCCAACCGGCGCACCGAGCATAATCAGAAGCACGAGAACCAATAAAAGCGCAACGCTTTCCATAGGTGATTTTGTCCTATTGAAGCCCGTGGAATTGTATCAGATGAATTGTATCAGATGTTGAAAATGGCGCGAGACATTGTCCCACGCCACTTCCAATTTGGCGATTTTGATTGCCGGCTAGAGGGCGCCTGCCTCTTTGAGCTGGGCAATAAAGTCCGTCATGTCCTGCTCTTCAAGCACCCGGATCGCTGTTTCCGGATCAAAAGTACCCTTGGCGTTCAGCCAAGCATCGATCGCACCGGCCCGCCATTGCACAAGTTCTTCATCGGTAGGAACATACCATTCCTCGATCTCCGCCTTGATCGCAGTTTCGCCGGCCTCGACCCAGGCGCGATCAAGCTCTTGCACTTTCTGGCCAAATGCTTCAGCCGCGATATGCAGCCATTCCTTCTCTTGGTCACTCAATGCATCATACTGGCGCTTATCCATCGATAGCTGATTACCGGACCACGAACCACCGATCTCGGTAAAATACTTCGCGACTTCATGCAATTTGGCAACATGTTGCCAGGGTGTTGCAACATATTGGCCCGAGACGACGCCTGTTTGAAGGCCCTGATAAAGCTGCGCCCAGTCATAGGGTACCGGCACCGCGCCCCAGTTCTTGATCAGCGTGTATTCAATCGGGCTTTTGGTCACGCGCCATTTGATGCCTTCCATATCCGAAGGGACATGCACGGGCCCATGGGCATTGCCGAGCTGCCGGAAGCCGCCACTGGAATAGACGGTCAGGCAGACATGGCCGGCTTCCTCGGCGGCAATGTCGCATTGCTTTTTGGCCAGCCATTCGGATGAAATACGATCCGCATCTTCTATGCTTTTGAAGATATAGGGCAGATCAAAAATTGCCAAAGCGGTGCCGAAATTGCCAAAATTCGCGGTCGAGCTTGTCCAAAGTGCCAAAAGCCCCTGATTGGCTTGCTCGCCACAGGATTGCTCGCTGCACAGCGATTTACGGTAATGGGGCTCGATGGTCATCTCGCCGCCGGACACTTCCTCCAGTGTCGGGATCAGGGCCTGGTCGATGGCATCGCCAATCGGCATGCCCTTAAAGCCGACCGTGCCCAGCTTAAGAACTTTTTCCGCAGCAGCTCCGTCCGCCACGAGACACAATGCACAAGCAGCAATGAGTGCCTTGAAGCGCTTTTGGTACGTCATGGAAAAGACTCCCTCTGTTTTGTATTGATTGTCATTACCTAATCAGCAATCAATGGTTCGAGGAAGTGACAGAGATCCTCTTTACAAGGGACAGATCTGTTGAACGAGATTTCTAATCTTAGCCGGCCTCATAAAGCGGGTATGGTTGTTCTTTCCCACGCGTCGATGAAAGGACGATGAATTGCCGAACCGGCACATGCTCTCAGCATCAAACGGAGGATCGCCATGAGCAAGCAATCTCCACTGTTTTTTAAACTGCCGGAAAGCTCAAATCTCAGTCTGCGTAATCAGGTCTGCGAGCTCATCAGCTCTGCCATCACGATGAAATCCCTTTCGCTAGACCGACCCTTGCCCTCCTGCCGACTGCTGGCAGAACAGCTCGGTGTGTCTCGTAATACTGTGTTTGCTGCCTATTCTCAGCTTATCGATCTTGAACTGTTGGTCGCCCGGGACCGGTCGGGATATTACGTTAACCCGGAGGTCTATAACAAAACAGACGTTCCAGCTCCCGGCACATCTGATTCTGGAGAAATTCCAGCACCTGTACAATTCGCGCCTTCCGATATGATACCCATCGACAATCCCGTCGACTGGACGCGCTATCCTTATCCTTTTATTTACAATCAAATCGATCCGAACCTCTTTCCTGTCGACGGTTGGCGTGAATGTTCCCGACTGGTGCTGGGGCGAAGGCATATACCGTTGCTGATGGGCGATTCAGTCGAAAGCGATAGTCCCAATTTGATCGAACAGTTGCGTCAGCGCCTGTTAGCCACTCGCGGCATCTTTGCCGACCCGGATGAGATTTTGATTACGTTAGGGGCCCAGAACGCTTTATCCGTCTTGGGCATGCTCTTTGCCCAGTTTAATCAGCCGATAGCGGTCGAAAATCCAGGATTTCTAGGCGGATTCAATGCTTTTAAGATGGCAGGGAATGACCTTGTCGAAGTGCCGGTAGATTTGGATGGGCTAATACCTTCGGCAGTTCCGGATGGCGTTAAAATTGTTTTCACTACGCCCAGCCACCAATTTCCGACAATGGTAACCATGTCCCAAGCCCGCCGCAAAGAATTGCTCGCAATCGCGAAAACCAAGGATTTCATGATCATAGAGGATGACTACGAAGCTGAGATGAACTATCTCGCAAAGTCGTCTCCATCATTAAGAGCGATGGATAGCGAACAACGGGTGATCTACGTCGGTAGTTTCTCAAAAACCGTGTCTCCGGGCATCCGCGTAGGCTTCATCGTGGCCCATCGCGATATAATCCGCGAAGCGCGTATCGTACGCGGCACCATGTTTCGTCACCCGCCAAATCTGCTTCAGGAAATGATCGCGATTTTTATCCGGTTGGGCTATTACGATGCCCATTTACGAAACATTGAACGACGTTACAAAAAGCGGTGGCAGGCCATGCTCCACGCCATTGCCACCCACCTGCCCATGCTCGAGTACACGCGGAACATGGGCGGCACCTCGTTTTGGCTAACCGGACCGGACCATTTTGACGGCACGCTTTTGCGTGAGCGACTGCGCAGCCGCGGTGTGTTGATCGACAAAGGGCAAAACTTTTTTTTGGAAGGCAGCCGCAAAAACTGTTTCCGATTGGGGTTTGCCTTTGTGCCCATATCGAAACTTGATGATGGTATCAAGATCATCGCCGAGGAGGTCAAGCGGCTTCTTTGACCTGAGGCATGAATAGCGGAAACTCACCGAGATTCCAAATCTGTCACCTTCTTATGCAAAGCCTGTCTCTCCCCTTTTTGATCTTAATCTGTCACTTCTGTTTAAGCGAATTTCGACAATCGGACCTTTAGGCATAGGGGTGAACAACTGGTGCAAACGAACACTATCGGTGCATTTTCGACGACTTGCCGTCCATTTGAGATTGCCGTTCCCGACGAAACCCTTGCCGATATCCAGGCACGGGTTTCGGCCTTTCCTTGGCACGAAATGCCCAACGATGGCGGCTGGGACTATGGCGCCAACCTCGATTACATGAAAGAGCTATGCGCCTACTGGCTCGATGAATACGATTGGCGCCGACACGAAGCAGAGCTTAATCGTTTCTCGCATTTTCATGCGCCGGTCGATGGCATCAATCTGCATTTCGTCTATGAAAAAGGCAGCGGCCCCGCGCCCATGCCGCTCTTAATCAGCCATGGCTGGCCGGGTAGTGTGGCTGAGTTCAAAGCGTTAATCGAGCCCTTGGCTCACCCCGAACGTTTTGGCGGCAAGCTCGAGGATGCCTTTGACGTGATCGCGCCATCGCTGCCGGGCTTTGCATTCTCCGGCCGCCCCCCGCGTCCCTACGGTCCCCGAAAAATGGCGGCCCTACTCAACACTTTGATGACCGATGTATTGGGATACCCCGCCTACATGGCACAGGGTGGCGATTGGGGCGGCGCTATCTCGTCTTGGTTGGGTTTTGAACATGCGCCCGCCTGCAAAGCCATTCACATCAACATTTTGACGATGCGCCACGCCGACGGTCCTCAGACCGATGAAGAACGTGCCTGGACCGAACTGTTCGATCATACGCAAATTATGGAAAACGGCTATCGCACCCAGCAGGCCACAAAGCCTCAGACTCTTAGCTATGCCATGATGGATAGCCCCGTCGGCATTGCTGCGTGGCTCGTGGAGAAATTCAATTCTTGGTCCGATACCAATGGTAACGATGTGGAAAGTGCCCACAGCAAGGACGATTTGCTAACAAACATCATGATCTACATAACGACACGTTGTTTCAACACGGCATCTTGGATCTACTATGGCCGCCGCGAAGAAGGTGGCCGCATCCTCTCGAACAGCAGTCGCCGCGTGGAAATCCCCACTGCCTGTGCACTTTTTCCGGCCGAAATGCTGACTTGGCCGCCCCGGTCATACGTGGACCGCATTTACAATGTGCAGCAGTGGACTGAGATGCCACGTGGCGGCCACTTCGCAGCTATGGAGGAACCAGAGCTGCTACTTGACGACATCCGCAGATTCGCCCGCCAACTGCGGGCCACCTGAGTCAAGTATCGTCTCCGGGCTGCCGGTCGTTAAATGTCCAGGCTCAATCTGTTATCCTTCTGGTGAAATAGAGTGGCAGGTGAAGGCCGCTGGTGGGCCCCAAATATCTACAGTCGCTATAGACCGCAATGGGTCAATCCTTACCGTCCTGGTCACCGGTCGTCTGAGTCCGGTTCTGGGGGTAAAGCAGCCTGGATCTAAACAGCTACGGGATGGGTAATTATAGCCAAAAGCGGTAATATGGATCTAGGAGAATTGTCTGATTAATCGGTTCTGACAGTATGAGTTGGCGAACTGTGTGCAATTTTGAGCGCCAATTGTCGGGTTGTCTTCTTGCAAGGGACTGTGTTGTTGATAGGTCATAGGGGCTTGGAACCAAGAGACTTGGGCGACACCGTTTAATCTGACAATGCCCAGTTAGGGTAAACTCAGAATCAATTTCGCGATTCAGTTTTCCTCGACTGGCTCCAGGATTTTTCCATTCCTCGCACTAACACATAAAACACCGGTGTTAGCACGATCCCAAAAAAAGTCACACCTAACATTCCTGAGAATACTGCAATCCCGATCGATTGACGCATTTCCGCACCGGCGCCGCTGGAAAAAGCCAGCGGCACCACGCCCATAATAAAGGCAAACGAGGTCATGAGAATGGGACGCAAGCGGAGCCTGCTTGCCTCAATCGCGGCTGCTAAGATTGTACGGCCCTGACTTTCAAGCTCCCGGGCGAACTCCACGATCAATATGGCGTTCTTTGAGGCCAAGCCAGCGAGCACGAACAAGCTGATTTGGGTAAAGATGTTGTTATCACCGCCAGTAATGAACACACCGGTCAATGCCGACAAAATGCTCATGGGAACGATTAAAATCACGGCAAGCGGTAGCGCCAGGCTTTCGTACTGCGCGGCCAAAACCAAATAGACCAAGAAAATACACAAAGGAAAGATGAAGATCGCACTATTGCCGGCCAATATCTGCTGATAGGTGAGTTCGGTCCACTCAAAGTCCATGCCAGACGGCAGCGTTTCTTCAAGAATTTCTGTAATTGCGTCCTGCGCTTCACCACTAGAATAACCAGGTGCTGCGTTGCCGTTGAGGTCCGCGGAACGAAACACATTGTAGCGCATCGCCGTGTCCGGACCGAAGGATTCCGATACCGTTACGACGGAACCGAGCGGTACCATTTGCCCGCCGCTGTTTCGTGTTTGTAGTTGGGCAATGCTCTCAGGTGTAGAGCGGAACGGCTTATCTGCCTGAGCGATCACTTGGTATGTGCGGCCAAATTGGTTGAAATCATTGATATAGAGCGAACCCAGGTAGATCTGCATAGTGTCGAAGATTTCGTCCACCGGAATGCCGAGCTGTGATGCCTTGGTTCGGTCGACATCAGCAAACAGCTGGGGCATGTTTACATTGTAACTGGAAAAAACTCCGGTGAGTTCAGGCCGCGCCCAGGCTTTGGCCAGCACCTCCTTCATGACATTGTCGAGAGACAAGTAACCCTGATCATTGCGATCTTGTACTTGAAGCTTGAACCCTCCGATCGTCCCGAGGCCTTGCACCGGCGGAGCGGGGAAGATAGCGACAAAGGCTTCGTCGATCCCAGCGTATTTTTGCTGAAGTCGTTGTGCAATTGCCAAACCCGACAAGGTAGGGTCCTTGCGTTCTTCAAAATCATCAAGGGTCACGAAAACGATGCCGGCACTGGTGCTGTTGACGAATCCATTGATGGACAGGCCAGGAAAGGCGACGGCGCTTGTGACCCCAGGCTCTTTGAGAGCGATGTCTGACATCTGGCGCATCACATCTTCCGTTCGCTCCAAAGTCGCACCTTGAGGCAGTTGGGCAAAACTCACCAGATATTGTTTGTCTTGAATAGGGATAAAGCCGGAGGGCACCATTTGGAAGCTCTGGTAAGTCGCACCGAGCAATATGAGATAAAGGGCCATCATCATACCCTTGCGACCGAGAAAGCCTTTGAGGCTTGCGGCATATAACGCTGTGAAGCGGCCAAAGACAGCATTGAAACCTCGGAATAGCCAGCCGAACAAAGCATCCATAATCCGCGTCAGCAGGTCCTTGGGACTCTTACGAGACCGCAGGAGTAGAGCCGATAGCGCCGGGCTCAAGGTCAATGAGTTGATCGTCGAGATGATTGTGGCAATGGCAATGGTCAAGGCGAATTGCTGATAGAACTGTCCGGTCAGGCCGCTCAAGAATGCGATTGGAACAAAAACCCCTGTCATTACCAGTGACGTCGCGACAATCGGGCCGGTCACCTCCTTCATCGCGGCGATTGTCGCCTCACGGGGCTCCAGGCCATTGGCGATGTTGCGCTCGACGTTTTCCACTACGACGATAGCGTCATCAACGACAATACCAATAGCTAGGATCAAGCCAAACAGCGATAAAACGTTAATGGAAAACCCAAATGCCAGCATCAACGAGAAGGTGCCAACTATGGAAACCGGGACCGCCAATAAGGGAATGATGGAGGCCCGCCAGGTTTGCAAAAAGAGGATCACAACCAAGACCACCAATGCCAGCGCCTCTAGGAGGGTCTTAAACACCGATCTGATCGATTCCTGAACGAACACCGTTGGATCGTAAACTATGCTGTAGTCCACACCTTCCGGAAAATCTTTTGCCAAGCGCTCCATGGTGGCACGGACATCGCGAGAGATGTCCAGAGCATTGGCTCCCGGCGAGGCAAAAATTGGAATCGCCACCGCAGGCTTGTTGTCAAGCAGAGATCGCAGCGCATATTGCTGTGCTCCCATTTCGAGACGAGCTACATCGCCGAGGCGCACCAAAGTTCCGTCCGCGTCTCGTTTCACAATGATATCGGCAAATTCCTCGGCGGACTGTAGTCGGCCCTTAACGTTGATTGGTAGTTGTACCTCTACGCCATCGTCATAGGGTGGACCACCGATTTGGCCGGCGGCCACCTGAATATTTTGCCGACGGACTGCATCCAAGACCTCGCCAGCCGTCATGTTCCGTTCAGCCACCTGATCAGGATTGAGCCAAATGCGCATTGCGTAGTCGCCCGAGCCGAACAGCCGGACTTGGCCGACGCCGCGAACCCGCGCCAAGGGATCTCTTACATTCAAAGTGGCGTAGTTGCGCAGGTATAGCATGTCATAGCGTTCATTGGGCGAACGCAGATGAACTACCATTGTCAAGTCGGGCGAACTCTTGACCACCGTAACCCCCAGCTGACGGACGGTTTCCGGCAGCCGAGGCAGCGCCTGCGAAACACGGTTCTCCACCTTTTGCTGAGCCAGGTCAGGGTCGGTGCCAATTTCGAAGGTTACTGTCAGCGAGAGGTTGCCGTCCGTGGTCGCCAGCGAGTTCACATAGAGCATGCCCTCGATGCCATTGATTTGTTCTTCCAATGGCGTGGCCACTGTTTCTGCGATGACCGCCGGATTGGCCCCGGGAAACTGTGCCTGCACGACGACTGACGGCGGTGCCACCTCGGGATACTCGGAAATCGGCAAATTGAACATGGCGATCAATCCGCCAAGAAAGATGAGTACCGACACCACACCAGCAAAAATCGGCCGGTCTATGAAGAACCGTGGGAATGACATGGCGATTTCCCCTAGAAGCCGTTCGTTTTAGCGCGGTCAGATTGACCTAATTGGCCGCCGCGAGGGTCTGCGGGTTTTGGCTAACTGCTGGCTCTTGTGTTTCGTCTATGAGCATAGGCTCCACGACCATGCCGGGCCGCACTTTCATCAGGCCGCCGACCATGACCTTCTCTCCGGCCTCCAGTCCGTTGGCGATAACACGCGCCTTCCCAACTGAGGCTCCCAATGTAACTTGCCGATAGACGACAGTGTTGGTTTCGTCGATGACGTAAATGAACTTGCGGTCTTGGTCGGTGCCAACAGCGCTCGAGCTTAACAAGATTAACGAGTCGCTGTTTGGCGCGCCCAGCCTCACATCCGCGAAGATGCCAGGCAAGAGGCTGCCATCATCGTTGGAGAAGATCGCCCGCGCCCGAATCGTACCGGTGGCTGGATCAATCTGATTATCGAAGCTGTGAATATGACCTTGGTAGACTCGCTTATCGCCCATGTCGATGATCAGCTCCACTGGAAGTGTCGTGGTTGCGCCGCTGCTTTTCGCTAACTGATGCATACCGCGCAAATAGGTGCGCTCATCAACATCAAACTCAGCATAAACACCATCCATCGCGACGATGGACGTCAAAATCGGTGCATTAGGACCGGCCTCCACCAGGTTCCCCAAAGTAATCTCGACGCGGCTGAGCCGCCCGCTGATTGGTGCTTTGATGTGGGCGTGATCAAAATTAATTTTGGCCTGTTCGAGTTGCGCTTCGGCGCGCTTGACGGCGCTGATCGCGACCGTGTGATCGTTGATCCGCTCATCAAGGACTCTCTCCGAGACATGCCCCTTATCAATGAGGCTCTCAGCTCGGGCGCGTTGCTTTTTTGCCAAAACCAGGTCATGTCGCGCAGCGGTCAGATCGGCCTCTGCCTCGGCCATTGCCGCCGCGAAGGGGCGTGGATCAATAATCGCCAGGACATCACCTTTTTTGACCATTTGGCCGTCTGTGAAGAGAACCTGCGTGATGGTGCCGCTGACCTGTGGCCGGATCTCGGCAGAGTCGATGGCGGTCAGATGCCCGGAGAACTCGCTCCAGAGCCGCACCGGCTCCGCCACGACCTCAATGACGTTCACCGGAACGGCTTGTGGGATTGCCGACTGAGCTGCTTGAACCCCAACCGAAGGGTCCAGGAACTCGTATTTGATGAGATGGCCTGCAGCCACCATTGCCCCAATCGCCAGGGTTGCAGCCATTACGGATCGAACTTTAGACCTAAAACTCATCTTACTACTCCCCATAGACCGTGCGGCCAGTTACAAACCGATTGGTATGCTCGCACTTTATTTGGATACCAATCGGTATGTTGTCAATGGCGATGAGCAGATTTAGTCTTTTTTTTTGAATTTTTGGATCGTCGAAGAATGCGCAGCAACTTAGGCCGCATCTACCTTCGTCGTACTGCTGACAGGTTCGTTATCACGACGATACTCTTCTTTGAGATCGACCAAGCGATAAATTCCGGCCCTCAGGTCGACCCGGACAGCATCCAAGCTATTCATCACGCGGCCATACATCAGCAAACCCTGGACAAAATGGTGAAGCAGACGGGCAACTTGCTCCACATCAAGGTCGCCATTCAGGTAGCCATCGGCTTTAAGGCCGCGGATTAGCGCGACACTGTATTTCTGCACATGGCCTTCCATCTCGACGGCCGCTTCTCGGATCTTGTTTTCACAGGCACCGGCCTGTCCAGCAGATGTAAAAAAAGGACAACCCACCACTTCAATTTGTGAATCAACACTCTCGTGATGTTGCTTTTCGATGATTAAACTGATCAAGTTATCCAATTGTTCCAATGGGCTATAGCTGGGTGAATAGATCTGGTCCAGATCCAACTTCATGCTTGCCCAATAGTGTCGCGAGGCCTCGACATAGAGATCGGCTTTGGTCTCAAAGTGGTGGTAAAACGCGCCTTTTGTGACCCCTGCCTGTTTGCATATTTCGTTCACGCCGACACTGCTGTAGTTGCTTTGCCAGATCAGACGTATCGCGGTGTCCAGTAGCTTTTCGCGGGTTTCGGCGGCATTTCTCATGAGGAAAAATACTCTTAACAATCTAACAGTCAGGAAGCAATTTCGCTTTATTGCGAACAATATAATCATACCAATCGGTATTTTCAATTGACATTTCCAAATCTATCTTACAAGGCAGCGGCCATACTTAAGAAGCGTACTTTAACAAACCTCTACAATGAGCGTCCCGCTTGGCTCGACAATGCTCACCGTGAACTCGACGAAGCTGTCGCAGCCGCATACGGTTGGCCCGCTGATCTATCAGATGATGAGATCCTGCAGAGATTGTTTGAACTGAACCAAGAGCGTGCAACTGCTCAGAGCAAGACCTAAAGCACAGTCAAACGGGAACCTCAACAATATGCTCGTAATCTCCTACCAGAAAAACCCACACTAAGAGGCCCCTGCATAGACGGGGGAGGGTCTTTATGGAAAGTACTTGGCCCAGTGGTAAGTGCGATGCCGTTCGCTCGATTGGAGAAATCCTTAGAGACGACTTCAATTGGCAAGACGCTGCATTTGTTGATGGAATGGCACCACTCGATTTTCAAAATGGGCAGCAAGTCTGGAAGCCACGGAACCGAATGCTAATGCGGTTCTTTGGGGCCACCAATGGGCGACCTGTCAAGCTCCAAGACATCATCAGGCCCGGGTGCAAGTTGAAATTTCGGGCATCGGAAGTTACTGAAAATGCCACAAAAGATTTCCAGCACTGGAGAGGGTTTTTTGATAGAGAAGCAGTGTATTCCGACGAGAGCTTTGGATTTGTTTTGGACCGCTGGGTACGATTTGGCTCATTCAACACCCGTGGCTTTGATTTTTCGGCGGAATACCTAAATCATCCTGTTGTCGTTACCCTACCCACTATCGTCTTTTTTGGTGCTGATTGGATCCAATACAAGCCGGCAGGGCAAAACCCTTGGGGGTAGCACTGGGCAGTTTCCTTGCCGGTTGCAAGGTCGATTTGTCGGTCCAAGAGATTTTCAAAATTGCCGCATGTGGTCGAGCGGCCTCACGGGCTTTTTTGCGCGAGAAGTAAGACACCCCCAGGGGGTAGGGTGGGGGTCTGAGGTAGGCAGAGTGCTGTACAGTCTCTCTGGTAAGGGGATAGCTGCAAGCAGGTGGCAACGGTAGCCAGGCCGCTCAGAGAGCAAATTCAAGCCCTCAAAAGCAAAAAATCCGCTCGACGGCGGACATGAGACGGACACAGCTTTTTCTGAGGAGATCGGATTCTTGCTAACCCTTTAAAATCATTGGTGCCCCGTGACGGACTTGAACCGCCAACCCCCTGATTACAAATCAGGTGCTCTACCAGTTGAGCTAACGGGGCTTTTTGTTGTTTTTCAATAGTTTATCCAAGAACAAAGGCGATACAACAATCTCATTCTGACAATCTTTTTTGGGTCATTCTGACAAAGGTACTATTCTTGTTCCCGCGAGGTAACAAAATTGCGCCTCTTTCGCAATCCATTTTGACGTTGTTGTGTGGTCTGGTTCG
>JBCCHN010000097.1:0-19577 GCA_039028695.1 Pseudomonadota bacterium | reverse complement strand
CCGAGCCTGAATCGCCGCCACTGTTTTGATCGGTTCCCGCGTTGCCGGAAGCTCCATCGCCATCCGATGTATTGTCCGTGCCGCCGGCGCTGCCGCCGCCTGTCGTCTCACCAACAGGCAAATCATTATCGGGAAGGGATGCGAAGATTTGGACCGGTCGGAATTCTATATAGTCGATACGTGTCAATTCCTTGCGCCGCTTAACGCCAACCACCTTGATTGGATCACCTTTTCTTACGAGAAAGTTCTTCCTTAGAATGCGTACCTTCGAATTCTTCGCGGTCGCAACAATACCGCCAGGACTGCGATTGAGCACAATGCGTTTGACTCTTTTTTTGCCCACATTGACACGGATCACACTGTTTCCGTCATTCTCATCAAAATAACGAATTACGATCTCATATCGACCGTCCGGCCCCTTAAACCTCCTCTTTGCGACGGCTTTTGTGCCAGACGCCTTGCCGTACCCCATGCGTACATGGGCACCCTTAGAAGAAAAAGGTTTCCGCTCAGTGAAAAAATCCGTCAGAGTCATGCCCTCGAGCTCGTAACGAATTGTGTCTGCAGCCTGTGCCGTCGATATCCCACTTAAAAAAACCGCGGCGGTCAGAATTCTTTTTAGCATTTTTTCTCCTGCCTGGTTGCTTCCCGCGGCTATCCCTGCCGCGTCAACTGGTCTGGAGCTATGCTGTCCCGCTTTTGATTATTAGGCCCGAAAGCCAATTGACAGCACTTCCCCAAAACAGTCCTCTTTAACTGTCGATCCGGGTCAGGCCTTGGTAAACGGAGCCTTTTGACCCCTTGCACCAGAAGCGTTTGGAGCTCGACCCTGAGCAACGAAAACCGAGTATAATCAGAGAGTGCTAAAGTAGCGTTAAGCTATTGATTTTATTACATTATGGCGAGATTGTGGCAAGCCTTTGGCGGACCCGAGACAGCCCCATAAAGGGCGTCTCAAATACCGCTAAAAGGTCCCTCAATTGCAATGTATTTGGAGCACCTATAGGCCGATGACGAAAGGCCGAAGCCCGCGAGATTCCGAGATATTTACAAATGGCCCGATTAAAAACAGGGACGCTTTAACTACAATATCTCAGAATTGGAAAGGGGTCGCCAAGGCAAGAATATGGCGGGCCAATTCTAGACAAATTTTATTGAAAATTATCTTTCATACGTGGCGTTACCCTGAATTGGCTGTCGAGATGAATTAACCGTGAACCGGCCAGGGTGGCGAGCCCAAACACGGATCTTGAAGTTCTTAAGTCAGCCCCTCAGCACTGTTGCCAAGTGATCAATCGCCGCACTCACGCCGCCCACGCCACAGGGGATTTCCGATTGCTTGAGCGCAGCTTCAACCCCCGCCAGAGCACCAAGGATCACCGCCGCATTGGTATGACCCATATGGCCGATGCGAAACGATCGGCCGGCCAGGCGGCCCAATCCAGCGCCCAAGGCCACTGAAAAACGATTTCGGCACAAGGTCCGCATGGTATCTGGATCGTGGCCGGAAGACACGAGAATGGGCGTGACTGAGTGGGCCCGCTCGCCGGCTTTGACCGCATTAAAGTCCAAAGCTCCGGCCTGCGCCCAAACCGCCACCGCCGCATGAACGGCCCCTGCCAGATGTCGGTGCCGCGCAAAGGCCTGGTCCAGCCCCTCTTCCGCGACCATATCCAGCGCCTGACGTAAACCGAACATCAACTGTGAGGGTGGGGTACCGCAGAACCAGCGATAATAGACGTCTGATTGGCGCGAGCTCCAATCAAAATAAGTCCGCCGCAAGCTCGCCCCCTCGGTTATCGCCAAGGCCCGCTCATTGGCCGCGGTAAATGCAAGGCCCGGCGGCGTCATCAGGCCCTTTTGCGACGCGGCGACGGCCACATCCACTCCCCAGTCATCCATGCGAAAGTCAATGACCCCCAGCGAAGCGATCACATCGACCATGAAAAGGGCGGGATGCCTTGCCGCGTCGATGGCGGCCCGCATCGCCGGTATGTCGCTGGTCACGCCGCTGGCCGTATCAATCTGGACGGCAAGCACACCTTTGATCTCCCCTTTTTGATCGGCCTTGAGCGCTGCCTCAATGCGCGCTGGTTCCACGGCTTGGCGCCAATCGCTCTCAAGATAGATGACTTCTAAGTCCAAGGAACGGGCCATGTCGCTCCAGCCCAGGGAGAAATTGCCAGTTTCGGGAACCAAAAGCTTGTCGCCTGGCGAGAAGCAGTTGACCAAGGCCGCTTCCCAAGCACCGTGCCCATTGGCGGTATAGGCGTAGACATCACCGACAGTCTTGAAGACGGGTTTCAAATCCTCAAAGCAGGACCACAACAGCGCCGTAAAGTCCGGGTCATTCAGATCCATGGGTTGCCGGTGCATGGCCTGCAGCACCTCTTCGGGCACGGGCGTCGGGCCTGGGTTTTGCAAAAAGGCGTGGCCGCGTTTGATGGTCATGGCAATTATCTTCGGATTTCAATGGGTGGGATTGTCTTCCCCTCACCTAACAGCCGCACCAAGCAGGGGCAACGGCGATTTTCACCTTTCGAGCTGGACTCACTTTGCAGCAGCGTCAGCAGCGCAGCGAAAGCCAACCATGTCCAAGCCGATGTTTGGCGGATTGCCATGCCGGTAAGAGGTCCGTAAGCAATAGGGATTATTGCCCCAACCGCCGCCCCTGAGAGCAACCAGATCGGGGCGGCCGGGGAAGGAGCTAGCCGTCCACTCCCACACATTTCCAGCCATATCCTCAAGGCCGAAGGGTGACGCACCCGCGGGGAAGCGACCGACCGGAGCGGTGGTGTAAAAGCCGTCCTTATCATCGGGTGCACAGCAGGGGATCGTGCCGAAATTGGCCCGGCGCTGGCGACCCTCGGCAGGTGGGTCATTGCCCCATGGAAAGCTGCGTCCATCAACGCCCCGGGCGGCGAACTCCCATTCCTCCTCGCTGGGCAAACGCAGGCCATACCACGCGCAAAAAGCCGCTGCATCCTTGGCCGAAATCTGGACAACCGGATGGTCATACTTGCCCTCAATCCCATGAGCCGGTCCATCGCCCGGTCCTTGAGGGTTACGCCAATCCGCACCGTCAATTCGGGACCAGCTGCGATCCCAGACAAAGCCAAATCCGCGGGTTTCTGGATCGGTGACATGCCCGCTCTCGTCCACAAAGTCGGCGAATTGCCGGTTGGTCACCTCAAAACGCATAAGCCGGAACGGCGCGACCCATGCTTGGTGGGGTGCCTCGTTAGGATCCCCATGCGCATCGCCCATTTGAAAATGCCCGCCGGGTAGGCTGAGCAAGTTGAATCGATCTTCGGCGACCTCCTGCGCGGCCAAGCTAAAAGGCAGCGTGAGAAGTACGAAAAAGAGCCCAAAAGTCCGAAATAACCGCCCCATGGGTTCTTTTATGTCATAGCGGCCCCGCGGTGTGGGGTCACGATTGATTGAGGGAGGAAGGGGCAAAAATAGAAAGCCCCACGCTTATGACATGGGGCTTTCCGCTTCGAATACGCTTTCGCTTTCAAATAGGACAGAGAGGCAAAACAATATTTCTCTGTCACTCCCAGATTAGGCTCGCTTGCCTTAAAGATGGTTAACGGCCCCGCGATTGGATCAACTTTCTTATGCTTTTTGGGCCGGGACCTTTTTTCTACCCAAGGAAATCTGGGTGGCGGGAAAATGGGCGGCGTCACAATTCTG
The DNA here is from genome assembly GCA_039028695.1 of Pseudomonadota bacterium. GTDB lineage: Bacteria > Pseudomonadota > Alphaproteobacteria > Kiloniellales > Kiloniellaceae > JANQKX01. Next base: position 15,881 of record JBCCHN010000097.1, on the reverse strand, counting down.
CGGAGGTTAACCACTTGTAAGGGAACGGACGTCAGGCCGTAAGGTGAGCCTGCTATATCAAGGGTCAAGCAACAGCCGGAATACTCCCCCGACGCCCGGCTGTCGCACTTTGCAACAAACCGCTCATAAGGTTTGATTGCCGACTAAGCCCCCCTGACGCCATCACGTAGATGGACCAGGGGGGTCTTTTGTTGAGCTGCGTGCAGAGCATCATCAATAGATGTTTCAAAGACTCACAAAGAAAAAAAATGTAAAAAAATTGTTAAAATAACTAGACAGCAAGACGAAGAAATGATTCTTTCCGTTAACGATCAGTTAAGGGGGGACAAATGACTGTCGTTGATCTTCAGGACCGGGGAAAGCTTCAGCAAGATTTGGCGCGGCATGATTTAAAGGGCCTGCCGGGTCGGTCCGGCGATCGGCTCAAACGAGCAGCCGTGCCATTGCGAGAAAGCTCACAAGACTATGCTGCCCTGGTGCGTCGCCACGGCATCACTTCCTTTGAATTCCGCTATCAAACCGGTCATTTTTACGCCTTGGACGAAAAGGGCGATGAAGTGGCCAGCGGCCAAACTATTCAGGATCTTTTGGCCGCCCTTTGATTGCGCCTTAGCCCGGCGATTTTGCTCCAGATTCATTTAATCAATTGCAAGTGCGATCGACAGGAACGCTTGCGCTGCCGGCTATTGTGGCCTACAGCCTGGATGGGGCTGGCCCTTTTGGCAGCGACAGTCCTTTAATAGCGCAACACGTCGTTCCACGGGCCTTATTGCCATGACATCCACGGACCCATCAGCGTCATTGGAAGCCGGCTCTCCGCCGGAAAGATCGCCAGAATTTGATACCTCCTTCCAACAACAACTGCTGGACTTGTTTCGTTGGCGTCGGGACGTGCGCCGCTTTCGGACCGACCCCCTGCCCGACCGCTTGGTCCGGGATCTGCTTTCCATGGCCATGTTGGCGCCATCCGTTGGCTTGAGCGAGCCCTGGCGCTATGTCCTGGTAAATACACCGTCGCGGCGCGAGGCAATCCGCGATATCTTCCGTCGCTGCAATCATGAGGCTTTAGGCGATTATGTTGGGGAAAGAGCCAAACTCTACGCCAGCCTCAAACTGGCCGGTTTGAAAGAAGCTCCCCTGCACATGGCTGTCTATTGCCAGCAAGACCCCGATCAGGGCCATGGCCTAGGCCGAAAGACCATGCCCGAGACATTGCATTATTCTGTTGTATCCAGCATCCAGACACTGTGGCTCGCCGCCCGAGCACAGGGCGTTGGCGTGGGCTGGGTCTCGATACTGGATCCCAACGCCGTCGGACAGGTTCTGGACATTCCCGACGACTGGACCCTGATCGCCTACCTCTGCGTCGGCTATCCTCAAGAAGAACACTTGGACCCGGAATTGGCTCGGCATCATTGGGAAACTCGCGCCAATCTGGATGAAAAGGTCTTTATCCGATAACAGTAGGCAAATTATTTTGCTGTATTAGATTTTTAAATTACGCTGATAATACCCTATTTTATATCATCTTTCTCCGAAATTTCTTGAGCCTTGCATCCGATGCAAGGCCGCCATGCATATATAGGACTGATATATGCTGGACGAATATATCATTGCGACCTATCTATAGCTCATCGGAAGAACGGTGGGACCGGTTTATGGACGTTAAAACCCTTTGTCTGGGTGTGTTGAGCCAAGGCGATGCCAGTGGCTACGAGATTAAAAAGGCCTTCGAGGAAGGCCCCTTCGCCCATATTCACGCGGCCAGTTTCGGGTCAATCTATCCTGCCCTGGAAGCCTTGCGCGGCGTCGGACAAGTCGCTTGTCGCCAACTCAGTCAGGATAAACGACCGGATAAAAAGCTCTTTTCCATCACCGAAGCCGGCCTTGCCGCCTTTGAAAAGACGCTGTTGAGCGAACCAAGCCCGGACAAGACCCGCTCCGACTTTCTCTTCATTCTTTTCTTCGCCCAACACCTGCCGGCGGAAAAACTAGCACGGCTGCTGGACCAACGCATTGCTTGGTATAGAGCTTGTCTTGAGCGCATGGACGACTGCGCGGCACAAAATGGAGATGCTCCACCGGGTGCCGCCTTCGTGCGCGGCATGGGCCAAGCCGTTTATCGCGCCGCCGCCGATTATCTCGAGCAAAATCGGGCACATTTGTTGGGTCGGGTGGAAAAAGATCATCAGTCCCGCGATCGCGATCAAAAGACCATCCCTCCGCACGCATCCGTTAGCGGTGCAGCTGCGGAATAAGGGGCATGGCAATGGCAAAAACACAGAATTGGCATCGGACGGAATAATGACTCGCTCATTTTTCATAGCGGTCTTTTTGGCTCTGGCTGTGGTGGCCTGGGTCGCCTCAGGCCAATTCGGCCATAGTGATAATTTGCCGCAAGCCCGCAAGCCGGCCGCCGACCTGAGCGCCACCGAACACCAGCCGTCGGTACGGGTTCGCACCCAAGCGGCCGAGCCCCGCATATCCCATGAATTGCTACGCGGCCGGACAGAAGCGGTCCGCATGGTCAAGATAAAGTCCGATTCGCGGGGTCGCATCTCCACTCTAAACGCGGATCGCGGCGCCTCGGTATCCCTTGATGAAATCCTGGTTCAACTGGATCCTGAGGATCGACCTGCTCGCTTGAGCGAAGCCGAGGCTTTGGAGGCGCAGCGGCTTTTGGAATACGAAGCAGCCCAAAAGCTCTCGGAAAAGGGCTTTCGCGCCGAAACTCAGCTGGCCGCTGCAAAAGCCGCATACGAGGAAGCCAAGGCCAAGGTCTCGGCTGCCCAGGTGGAGCTGGACAACACAAACATCCGAGCGCCCTTTGGCGGCCTGATCGACAATCGCATGGTGGAGATTGGCGATTTTGTCGATATCGGCGATCCCATTGCCGAGGTCGTGGACCTGGACCCCATCCTCGTCGTCGCCCAGGTGAACGAAGCCGGCGTTGAATATTTGACCTTGGGACAAAAGGGTGAGGTGCGCCTGGTAACCGGCCAGCGCCTGGAAGGCCGGCTGCGCTTCATTTCCTCGGTGGCCGATTCGGCGACTCGCACCTTTCGAATCGAATTGGAGGTTGCCAACCCGAATCGGAAAATCCCAGACGGTGTCTCCGCCGATATTCGCTTGCCCTTACAAGAGACGGTGGCACACCGGGTCTCGCCAGCTATCCTAACCCTTTCAGACAAGGGCGAAGTGGGCGTCATGACCTTAAGCGACAAGGATATCGCCACCTTCACGCCGGTTAAGATCTTGGACACCGAAGCCGATGGGGTATGGATCACCGGCTTGCCGGAAACGGTCGTCTTCATCACCGTGGGGCATGAATTCGTCGCCGACGGTCAAAAGGTCTTGCCCGTCGACGAGGTGACGCTGAAGCCCTTCATTCGCGGCCCCACATCATGAATGCTCTTATCGACGCGGCGGTCAATCATGCGCGAACCGTTGTTTCCACTCTTTTATTGATCCTGATCGCCGGGACGGTGGCGTACATCACGATCCCCAAGGAATCCGATCCGGATATCAACATTCCCATCCTTTATGTCAGCATCTCCCATGACGGAATCTCACCGGAAGACTCAGAGCGCCTGCTGATCAAGCCCATTGAGCAGGAACTGCGCTCCATCGAGGGAGTAAAGGAGATGACGTCCACCGCCTATCTGGGCGGCGGAAATATTATTATGGAGTTCGACGCGGGCTTTGACGCGGACCTGGCCCTACGGGATGTGCGGGACAAGGTGGACCTGGCCAAGCCCGAGCTGCCGGACGATGCGGATGAGCCTACGGTTCACGAAATCAACCTGAGCCTCTTTCCGGTCCTGGTGGTTTCCCTTTCCGGCAATGTGCCGGCGCGTACGCTTTTGACACTGGCCAATGATCTGCAGGACAAGATCGAAGGCATCTCGTCCGTTCTCAGTGCCGAGATTTCCGGTGATCGCGAAGAACTGGTCGAGCTGGTCATTGATCCCCTGAACCTGGAGAGCTACGGGCTGGATGCTCGCGATATCATAGACGCCGTTGCCCGCTCCAACCGAGTGGTCGCCGCCGGTGCCCTTGACACCGGCCAAGGACGCTTCGCCATTAAGCTTCCGGGCCTTTTTGAATCCTCGGAAGACATTTTGAATATGCCCCTGAAAACGAATGGGGACGCGGTGGTGAGGGTCCGAGACGTGGGAGTCTTGCGCCGAACCTTCAAGGATTCTGAAGGCTATGCCCGCATCAACGGGCAACCCGCCATCGCCTTGGAAATCTCCAAGCGCACCGGGGAAAACATCATCGAGACCATTGAGCAGGTTCAGGCCCTGGTGCTGTCCGAACAGGCAAAATGGCCGGTTGGGATTGATGTCTCCTTCAGTCAGGATAAGTCCACCGATATCAGGACCATGCTGTTGGATTTGCAGAACAACGTTTTGAGTGCGGTCCTGCTGGTGATGATCGTCATCGTTGCGGCCCTGGGCCTGCGCTCGGCGGCCTTGGTGGGAATGGCCATCCCGGGCTCTTTCTTGTCGGGCATTTTGATCCTTTATGCCCTTGGCTTCACCGTGAACATTGTGGTGCTCTTCAGCTTGATCCTGGCCGTTGGCATGCTGGTCGACGGCGCCATCGTGGTGACAGAATTTGCCGACCGGAAAATGATTGAAGGCCTGCCCCGGCGAGAGGCCTATGCCTTGGCTGCCAAGCGCATGGCCTGGCCCATCATCGCCGCCACCGCCACCACCTTGGCTGCCTTTCTACCGCTCATGTTTTGGCCGGGCGTTGTGGGCGAGTTTATGAAGTTCCTGCCCATCACCTTGGTGGCGACTCTCAGTGCCTCCTTGCTGATGGCCCTTATTTTTGTCCCTACCCTCGGTGGGCTCATCGGCAAGACCGCGGGCTCGGCCAGCCCGGAGGCGATGCGGGCCATGGCGGCGGGCGACAAGGGAGATTTAAATGACATCAAGGGCCTAACCGGCCTTTACCTCATAGTACTGCGCGGCGCACTGAAGGTTCCCGGCTTGATCCTATTTGCCGCGCTTATGGTGTTGATCGCGGTGCAGTACAGCTACGGCCAGTTCGGCCGCGGCGTCGAGTTTTTCCCGGATGTGGAACCGGACAACGCAGTGTTGCAGATTCACGCACGGGGAAATTTGTCTATTGAAGAAAAGGACTTCTTGCTGCGACAGGTCGAAGAGCAGATCCTTGCGCTGCAGCGGGACAAGGGTGAATTTCACACGATCTATGCATCTTCCCAGGCCTCGTCGGGAAATCAGGAGGATGAGCCGGAAGACCTGATCGGTACGATTCAATTGGAGTTCACCGACTGGTTCGGGCGCCGTTCCGCCGATGACATCATCGATGAAATTCGCAGCCGTACAGAGCCCCTTGCCGGCATTATTGTGGAACCCCGCCAGCAGGAGGCGGGGCCACCGGTCGGCAAGCCTATTCAACTCCAGGTCTCTTCCGACCACCCTGAACTCATCGAACCCGTTGCGCGGCAAATCGGGGACGCTTTAGAAAATGTTGATGGCTTGGTGGATATCGAAGACGGTCGCCCGGTGCCGGGCATCGAATGGCAGCTTCGAATCGACCGAGCCCAAGCGGCCAAGTTCGGTGCCGATGTGACCTTGATCGGTAGTTATGTGCGCATGATTACCAACGGCATGGAGCTGGGTGAATTCCGGCCGGACAATAGCAATGAGGAAATTGACATTGTGGTGCGCCTGCCCAGGGACTACCGCAACATCGAGCACCTAGACGCCATTCGCGTTCAAACCGACCATGGCATGATCCCCATCGCTAATTTCGTGACCCGCGAGGCCAAGCCGAAGGTAGGCCTGCTCAAGCGCGTGGACGGCAGCCGGGTCATGACGGTCAAGGCTGACGTGGCACCCGGCTTCCTAGCGGACGATAAAGTACAACAAGTGCGCGCTTGGATCGCCAGCCAAGAAATCGATCCACGGGTGACCATTGAGTTCAAAGGCGAGGATGAGGAGCAGCAAGCGGCCCAAGCTTTTCTGGTTAAGGCCTTCGGCGTGGCGCTATTTTTAATGGCCATTATTTTGATCACCCAATTCAACAGTTTTTACAGCGCCTTTTTAATTCTCTCAGCGGTGATCATGTCCACAAGCGGTGTGATGATTGGCCTACTGATCACCGATCAACCCTTTGGCATTGTCATGTCGGGCATCGGTGTCATCGCTTTGGCTGGTATTGTGGTCAACAACAACATCGTCCTGATCGATACCTTCGATCGGCTGTCCAAGACCAGTGCATCGCCACTGGAAGCCATTTTGCGCACCGGTGCTCAGCGCCTGCGACCCGTGCTGCTGACCACCATTACCACCGTGTTGGGCTTGATGCCCATGGTGTTGGCCGTGAACATTGACTTTTTTGATCGCACTATTCAGTTCGGCGCTCCCTCGACCCAATGGTGGCGTCAACTCTCCACCGCCATCGTTTTTGGCCTTACCTTTGCGACCATTCTCACCCTAGTGGTCACACCCTCCGCCTTGATGCTGCGGGCTAATTTTAAGGCTTGGCGCACCCGTCGAAAGCAGCGAAAGACAAGCAAGTCCGCGGCCCCCAGCAGCGCAACACCAGCAGCGGCCGGCGAATAGCCCTCAAAAGACAACAAAACCTTGCGATGAATGGCCATTGCGGGCATGAAAAGCCTGCTTTTACCGGATGGTTGTTGATGGAATTGATGTGATGAGTTCGATCGCTGAGCACTTGACCGCTTTGGTTTCACAGGCCTTTGAGGCGGAGGGTCTACCGCGGGACCTGGGTATGGTGCGCACCTCGGACCGGCCGGACTTGGCTCAGTTTCAGTGCAACGGTGCCATGCCTGCCGCCAAGCTCGCCAAAAAGCCCCCGCGGCACATTGCCGAGGCGGTTGCGGCTCGCCTGCAGGACCGGGATCTCCTTGCCAAGCTCGAGGTGGTGGGGCCGGGTTTCTTGAACATGGATGTGACCGATAGCTTCATCGCCGATCACCTCAATGCCGTTGCGCCCGACCCCCGTTTGGGCTGCCCTTCGAGGGATCCGGCCCGCACCGTAGTCTTGGATTATGGCGGCTGCAACATCGCCAAGGCCATGCATGTGGGACACCTTCGGGCCTCGGTCATCGGCGATACTTTACGCCGGCTTTTTGAGTTCTCCGGCGACAAGACCATCGGCGACATCCACATGGGCGACTGGGGCCTGCCCATGGGCATGTTGATCACCGAGATTAAGCGGGAACAGCCGGACCTCCCCTATTTCGATGAGGCCCAGTCGGGCCCCTATCCTGCCGACAGCCCGGTCTCCATTGAGGATTTGGAGCGGCTCTATCCGCAAGCCGCCGGCCGTTGCAAGGAAAACCCGGACGACTTGGACGAGGCGCGCAAGGCAACTGCCGAATTACAATCCGGACGCGCGGGCTTTTTGGCCTTGTGGCAACACTTTTTCGATGTCTCCGTGGCGGCCATGGAACCGGTCTTCGACCAGCTTAATGTCCATTTCGACCTTTGGTATGGTGAGGCGATCGTCAATGATCTGATCCCACCAATTGTGGAACAGATGGGCAATCAGGGAATAAGCGAACTGAGCGAGGGGGCAACCATTGTGCGTATCGCTCAGGAGGGCGATAAAGCCGAGATCCCGCCCTTGATCCTGATCAAGAGCGATGGCGCCATGATGTACAGCACCACTGACCTGGGCACCATCGAGCACCGCCGGCAAAACATCGACCAGGACCTGAGTCTTTATGTGGTCGATCAGCGCCAGCATTTGCACTTCGAGCAGGTCTTCCGGGCCGCCCGCAAGGCCGGCATCAACGGCAAGGCCGAGATGGAGCATATCGGATTCGGCACTATGAACGGTCCCGACGGCAAGCCCTTCAAGACCCGCTCGGGTGGGGTGATGAAATTGCAACAGCTCATCGCCATGGCGATTGAGGCGGCCGATAAGCGCCTGACGGAGGCGGGCCTGGCCGCCGACATGAGCGACCAGGAAAGACAGGAAATCGTGCGGCAGGTCGCCATCGCGGCGATCCGCTTTGCCGACCTTAGTAATTTCCGGCTGTCCAATTACATTTTTGATCTGGACCGTTTCACCCGCTTTGAAGGCAAGACCGGACCCTATTTGCTCTATGCCGCCGTGCGCATGAAATCCTTGCTGCGAAAGGCCAAGGACAAGGGCCTAGCACCAGGACAGATTGAGCCTTCTGGGGCCTTGGAACGGGACCTGATGCTGGCCTTGGCACGGCTGCCGGAGCCCATGGCAACAGCCTACGAGCGCCGGGCACCCAACGAGCTCTGCGACTTTGCTTTCGGATTGGCACAGGAATTCAGCCGCTTTTACCAGAACTGTCACATCCTCACTGAGACCGACGCAACGCTTCAGGCTTCCCGTCTGGGCCTGGTGGAGGTCACCCTAAAGGAACTGCTGCTGGTTCTGTCCATTCTCGGGATCGAGGTCCCCGAGCGTATGTAGCCACTCGGTGACGAGGCGTAAGTCTTAAGGAGCGGAGTTGTCCTGATCGGTATCCTGCGTTGCGACGTTGGAGGCCGCCTTGCGCACTTTCAAAAATGATAGGGCAGCGACTGGAATCCCGATCAAATAGATCAGGCCCGCTGCCGAAAGGGTGACCCAAGGCGTGCTCACCAAGAAAGCCAAAAAGGCGCCCACACCGATCAAGACGAAGCCCACTTGGTGGCGTTTGATCTTGATCTTTTTCGCCGAAAAGGTAGGCAGGCGACTGATCATGAGCCCCCCGACCACCAACAATACAAGACCATTCAGCGTGGCGTTGCGAAAGAAGTCGTCACCGAAAACAAAGGCCAGGGCCATGGGCAGCAGGGCAAGCCCCGCACCCGCCGGAGCGGGTACGCCGGTGAAGAACTTACCCGCCCAGGGCGGCGGATCCTCATCTCCCAACGCCACATTAAAACGGGCTAGTCGCATGGTGCAGCAAATGGTGAAAAACAACGCCAGTGCCCAACCGATACCACCCGTATCGCCCATCGCCCACATGTAGAGGATCAGTGGCGGCGCCACTCCGAAGTTAATCACGTCGGACAGGGAATCCAACTGAGCTCCGAATTCACTGGCTGCGTCCATCATGCGGGCCAAACGCCCATCCACCGCATCCAGCAACATGGCAAAAACGACCAGCCCGACGGCGGCCTCCCAACGGTCTTGCAGGGCCATGCGCACCCCGGTCACCCCGGCGCAAAGGGCCAGCAAGGTTACCGCATTGGGCAACAACCGGTTCACCGACAAACCGTGGCGGAAGCGCCGCCGAAATCTGCGTTTTAACTTGGGCATGGGCTAAGTCATGGTCTCCTAGAACTGAGGGTCTTCTCCGAAGCGCTTTTCCTAACACACCCTTTTGGTCATCGAACCATACCGGATCGAGCGACCTCGTCAGAAGTTAGATCCGCAATCACCGTCTCGCCGGCAACCATGCGCTGGCCGGGAGCCACGAGAGGCGCCACGCCTTCGGGCAAATAGATATCCATGCGGCTGCCAAAGCGGATCAGACCGAAAACCTGACCAGTTTTCACATCTTCTCCTTGCTTCACGTCGCACTTGATGCGCCGCGCAATCAGACCGGCGATTTGAATAAAGGCCACCTCGGTCCCGCTCGCGGTCTCGACCTTCAAGGACATGCGCTCGTTCAATTCAGACGCCTTGTCCAGGGCCGCGTTCAAAAAGGCGCCCGGTCGGTACGAAAGACCGGTGATCTTCCCGCCGATCGGCACCCGGTTAACATGCACATCAAAGACGTTCAAAAACACCGAAATGCGCGTACGCACCTCTTCTCCCATGTCCAACTCGGGCGGCGGCACCGCCTCTTCAATCATCTGCAGCATGCCATCGGCCGGGCTCACCACCAGGCCGTCCCGCTGGGGCGTTACACGCGGTGGATCCCGAAAAAAGTAGACGCAAAACAGCGTAAGCAAAAGGCCGATCCAAAAAAGCGGCTCAGCCAAGAAACCCAAAATGATGGCCAAAACAAAAGCCCCACCAATAAAGGGCCAGCCTGCCCGATTAATCGGAATTAGAACACTATCAAACAAATTTCGCTCCCACGCTGAAATTCAGGGCAATTTAACGCTTGTCATGCACCCATCGCGCCATGATTGCAATACTATGGTACCAGACCGACGATGCCCGCCAGGCGCTCACCGAACGGCATTCTATCGGCAAGATGTTAATGTCCCTCCTAAGCCTCCTCAAGCCTTATGCCTGCAATCAGGCCGCCCACGATCAAGAGAACGGCGGCGGCAACCGGGGAGGGCGCAAGGAAGCTGCCCTCGGCATCTACCATAAAGCCGGCGAAGCTGGGCCCGATGATTTGTCCAGACCCGAAACCTGCCGTCGTCGGGGCCAATGACCACTGTGCACCACCAGGGCCGGGGCCGCGAGACCGCCGATGGCAAGCCGAAGGGGCCTTTGATCGTTAGTGGCACCCCTTTGACCGTGAACGGCACCGTCGTCGGGTTTGGCACTGAACATTCTGAAGCCTCGCTGGACGAGGGATCCGTCAGGTGGCCAAAACGAGGCGAAGGAAGATCTATTCGACCCGTGGAACGGCGAAGATTTGGCCGGGATAGATCAAGTCCGGGTCGCGGATCTGATCTCGATTAGCTTCAAAAATCACACTATAAAGCACACCCTTGCCGTAGGAACGACGGGAAATGCGCCACAAGGAATTGCCGGGCTGGACCACGATCTGGGCCACGTCCAGGGAGTCCTCGGGTAAAGCATCCGGCTGCGAATAAGGTGTCTCAACACGAGCGATGACGGTGCCGTCTTCATCCACCTGATCGACACGGAGCACATGCAGCCCCGGCTCCACGCCCGAGGCAAGCTCAATCCGCCAGCGACCATTTTCATCCGCGGTCGCATAGCCCACGACCTCGTTATCCATGTACAACACTATACGCGTCCCGGCCGGTGCCTGACCGGCAATAACCGAGCCACCCTCGGAGGTGTAATCAATGGACTCGAGAATAAGACCGTCCTGGCGAATGCCCGCATCGTCGCTGCGTTGGGTTCCTTGCAGAACCTGGCTCGCCTGTCCTTCGTCCTCGGACAACAACACCACCAGCGGCTCCTCGGGCTCCAGTTTGTCACCGGCCTCCAAAGCCTCTTCGACTAATTCGGCGCCGGCCTCGGGCAATTGGGCCAATTCCTCACCCTCGGTCGGAACTGATGCTGGCACCAGGGGATCTTCCGGGGTCAAGGATTTGTCGCCCAAGGCATCGGATGCCAACCGCAATTCCGGGACCACTACGACTGCCACCTGTTCGGAGCGAATCTCGCTGCCGTCCTCGGCCAGGGCGACAACCGTCAAGGAATGGTTGCCCGACGAGAGCAGATCTTCCGGCAACAGAACCCAAGAGCCCGTGCTATCAGCCTGCGTTTCGCCGATCATCACATCACCGTCATATATGCGAACGGTACTGAAAGGCGCGGCCCGTCCGGCGATCACCGATTCTCCGCTGGACTCCACCCGAACCAAATCAAAGGATGGCACCATCGTCGCGGCGCCTTGGCTTTCATCTGCCAGAGTATCCAGGGCTTCATCAGCGTCTTGCGTCGCGGGCAGAGCCGCTGTCTGTTCGTTTGAAGGATCACTTGCCGATGAAACCTCTTGAGAACCTGAATCGTTCTCAGCGTCACTGGAGTCGGCAGAGGCGTTTTCAAACTGCTCCGCCGTCTCTTTGGATGTGCTTTCATCGGCGGCAGATTTGCTAACCGCGGCGTTGCGGTCCTGATCGGCCACTCCCTCCGACTCTTGGACTGCCGCGGTGGCCGAGGTATCCCCCTCGGTGATGCCGTCTGCGGTCCCTCCGGCGTCATCAGAAGCGGTCGCCGATTGATCATTAGCCGAGGCATTGTCCGATGCAGCATTATCGTCGCCAGAGGCGGTTTCGCCCCCGGTCTGAGCGCTGGTCTCACCGCCCTCGATAAGGGTCACCAAATCGTCGGGAGAATTGACGCCGTATGCGAAGTGCAAGACTGCACCGGCACCGATCACAAATAAAGCGACGGCAATCGGCAGGGCTCGCTTCACGCCTGACACTCCTTCAAAAATCCGCTAAGCATCGCTTTAAAGCCAACTATTAGGCCACAAATGCGTCACAAATGCAGTTATGTCAAATTTATGTCTCAATTACACCACTATATACTAATATAAGCTGATAAATCCACCATTACTTTGAATTGATAAATCGATCAAAAACGTTGTTTTATTTCATTGTTTTATATAGTTAATCTTTACATAATTACTCTTATATAAGTGCATTAAACAAGATCTCAACGACCCGGTCAGCGATCAAGAAAAACAAATCGCCTAGCCCCCTCAAAAAACCCGGTCGGCCCCAATTCGACTCCATTCGATAGATGTTTTATTGCCTCGCACGCGGCAGTAATTTATCTGGACCGAAGCGGTATCCGATCACGGGAGGGAACCTGATGCCCGAGCCCTTTTCGCTGTGTGTGTTTTGCGGCGCCTCAAGCGCGGTCGACCAGACCCATTTGCAGCTGGCGCAAGAAGTCGGCCGAACCGCCGCCAAACGGGGCATGACCATCGTCTTTGGCGGCGGTCGGGTCGGGCTCATGGGTCATATGGCGGACAGCGCGCTGGACCATGGCGGCCATGTGGTCGGAATTATTCCGCAGCACCTGGAAGACTGGGAAGTCGGACATCAGGGCACCAGCGAGTATCATGTAGTTGATTCAATGCATACTCGCAAAAAAATGATGTTCGACCGCTCGGATGCTTTTTGCGTCTTACCAGGGGGTTTGGGGACCTTGGACGAGACCTTTGAGATGATCACATGGAAACAGCTAAAGCTGCACAGCAAGCCCATTATCTTGTTGAATTACAACAACTATTGGGACCCCCTGCTGATGCTGATCGATCATCAGGTGCGCAACGGCTACATGCATGGATCGGTGGAGCAATTGGTCACGATCGCCGAAAGCTGCGATCAGGTTTTTGACCTCCTCAGCACAAAGGTGAAAGAGAATCGCCTCGGCGCATCAGTGCTTACCTAATTGGTCGTCCATCCTTTTCCTTCTTGGTCGTCCCCCATCGGAAGTTTACTTATTTCACCATCGGGTCGGCCTGTTTGGTTGCACCTGCGAAAAAGCTTGCTATTTTGCGCTCAGCATTTCGCGCAGCAGGCACCCTGCGACAAGCCAATGGCTTGGAATATAGCCAATTTATCTGCCCTTTCGATTGTATGACCCCGACGGGTCAATCGGATTGGGCCTCTATTGGGAAGGAAGAGATGGCAAAGATTAAGGTCAAAAATCCGGTCGTTGAACTGGACGGTGACGAGATGACTCGGATCATCTGGGCCAAGATCAAAGATAAACTGATCCTGCCTTACCTTGACGTGGATTTGGATTATTTCGACCTTTCCGTAGAAAAGCGGGACGAAACCGACGACCAGATTACCATCGACGCGGCCAACGCCATCAAGAAGCACCGGGTCGGCGTAAAATGCGCGACCATCACGCCGGACGAGGCGCGGGTCGAGGAATTCGGCCTGAAAAAAATGTGGCGCTCGCCCAATGGTACCATCCGCAACATCGTCGGCGGCACGATCTTTCGACAACCCATCATTATGAAAAACGTCCCCCGGCTGGTGCCCGGCTGGACCGAACCGGTGGTGATCGGCCGCCATGCCTTTGGCGACCAATATCGGGCCACCGATTTTCTGGTGCCGGGCCCGGGCAAACTAACCATGACCTTCGAGCCTAACGACGGGGGCGAGGCGCAAAAATTCGATATCTTTGATTTTCCCGAGGCCGGCATTGCCATGGGCATGTATAACCTGGACGCCTCGATCCGCGGCTTTGCCGAGGCTTGCCTAAATTACGGCCTGAACTTGGGTTGGCCGGTTTACCTCTCCACCAAAAACACCATTCTAAAGGCTTACGATGGCCGTTTTAAGGATATCTTCCAGGAGACCTATGAACAAAAATTCAAGGATAGGTTCGAGGCTAAAGGCATCCGCTACGAGCACCGCCTGATCGACGACATGGTGGCTGCCGCCCTTAAATGGTCGGGCGGTTACGTCTGGGCCTGCAAAAATTATGACGGTGATGTGCAATCCGATACGGTGGCGCAGGGCTTTGGCTCCCTGGGCCTGATGACCTCGGTACTCATGACCCCCGACGGGGAAACCATCGAAGCCGAGGCCGCCCATGGCACAGTCACCCGCCATTATCGCCTTCATCAGGCCGGGCAGGAGACCTCCACCAACCCCATAGCCTCGATCTTTGCCTGGACCCGAGGTCTGCATTTCCGGGGCACCTTCGACAACACGCCCGACGTAGTGGATTTCGCCGCGGCATTGGAGCGGATTTGCATCGATACCGTGGAAGGCGGCGACATGACCAAAGACCTGGCCCTGTTGGTCGGCGCCGAACAAACTTGGCTGACCACGGATCAATTCATGGATAAACTGGACGAGAACCTAAAAAAGACCATGTCCTAAGGCAGGGACAGGTCCTCTAAAAAAGGCATCACCTATCATGAAACACCTTCTGAAACTTATCGCGATTGGATTCTTTACTATGACCACAGCCGCCCAAGGGGCCGAATTGGATCCTGAGAACACCCTCGTCTTGGAACTGAAAGACGGCAAGGTGATTATGGAATTACTGCCAGACCTAGCGCCTGGACACGTGGAGCGCATCAAGGAGCTGACTCGTGAAGGCTTCTACGACGGCATCGTCTTTCACCGGGTGATGGACGGCTTTATGGCCCAAACCGGCGACCCCACGGGCACCGGCCGCGGTGGCTCGGACAAGCCGGACCTGCGGGCCGAATTCAGCGCCGAACCCTTTGTGCGCGGCGTCGTTGGCATGGCTCGCACCAATCAGCCCAACACGGCCAACTCTCAGTGGTTCATCACCCTCGAAGACTCCCGGTTTTTGGACCAGCAGTACACGGTCTGGGCTCGCGTGGTCGAGGGCATGGAACTGGTCGACAACATTAAAAAGGCGCCGGCTGGATCCCAGTCGGGCATTGTCGACAACCCGGACAGCATTGTCAGCCTAAAGGTCATGGCCGACATCGCGGAGTAAGAGTTTGACTGTTTCCAGGGAGGCCGGCGGATATCAGTCAAAGGTGATGACATAGACTTTTAATAATCACCATCCTCCGCCGCCTCGATAATACTTTATATGGGGGAGAACGTAGACATGGATAACTCATCCTTTGACGCGGCGGCAGACCTTGCTTCCATCGTCTTAAGCTTTGCGACCGACGCCATCGTCGCCTTGGTCATCCTAATTCTAGGTTGGATGGTCGCCGGCTGGGTGCGCCGAGCGACCTTGCGTGCTTTGACCAAGAGCGGAAAGGTGGATCAGACACTCAGGCCGGTCATCGCCAATATTGTCCGCTATGCCATCCTGATCTTCGTCGTCATCGCGGTCTTAGCTCAATTCGGTGTCCAGACCACCAGTGTTATCGCCGTATTGGGTGCCGCCGGCCTGGCCGTTGGCCTAGCCCTGCAGGGCACCTTGCAGAACATCGCGGCCGGTTTCATGCTCTTACTGCTGCGCCCCTTTGGCGTCGGTGATTATATTGATGCAGGCGGCGTTGCCGGCACCGTGGACGAAATTGGCCTCTTCGTGACCACCATGACCACCTTCGACGGGGTTTATGTGGCCGTGCCCAACTCCCAACTTTGGGGCGCCGCTGTCTACAACTACTCGCGCCTGCCCACTCGACGCATCGATCTGACCGTTGGCATCGGGTACGGCGATGACATTGAGAAGGCCCAAGGCCTCTTGATGGATCTGGCAACCAACGATCCGCGGGTCCACAAAGATCCCGAACCTCAGGTCATGGTCAAAACCCTGGGCGAGAGTTCGGTGGACGTCAATCT
>JBCCHN010000096.1:0-19672 GCA_039028695.1 Pseudomonadota bacterium | reverse complement strand
GGAAATTCAATCATGACCCAATTAATGGATGAACGAGCTTCTTTGAATTGCGATAAATCCAACAATCATATTCAGTAAAACAGGTTCAAATGAGGTTAACGTTACGGGCTAACCACGCCTCCCATAAGAAACGCAGGGTCTCAAAACAGTAAACTCAGGTAAGCTAGAGTGACGATGTTGAATACCAGCATCGAATCGTCGACGGACCCATATCTCCACCTTTCCCCTAAAGCCCCGTCCGTTGATTCAGCTTTAAAATATCGATGATGCTAAAAATCTCGTTCATCTCTTCCAGCAGCTGATTCATGTCGCCGCGGAAGTCGATGGGTTTTGAGATGTGGGCGGTTTCGAAGCGGTTGTCGGTGAGGGGGATTTTCAAGAGCAGTTTATTTTCATAAAAGCTGCATTCGATGGGGTCCTTGGCGTGCCGCAGGTTGGCGATGGTGCTGAGTTGCATCAAACGCTCCATGAAGGCCGGTGTTAAAAGATAGCGGGCTTCCACCTGATCGTCTGAATAGATCTGGTATCTGTCTTCGAAAAGGGGGTCTTCCAGGCGAACCCTTTCCAGGGACGAGAAGGTACTGGCCGCTTCGCCGAGCCAGTTTCCGATAGCGCCTTTATCCTCGGTCACGATGGTCTTGCCGGAAAAGGATTTGTTCATGCTGAGGCGAACCAACATGCCTTT
Organism: Pseudomonadota bacterium; assembly: GCA_039028695.1. Classification (GTDB taxonomy): domain Bacteria; phylum Pseudomonadota; class Alphaproteobacteria; order Kiloniellales; family Kiloniellaceae; genus JANQKX01. The sequence goes on along the minus strand of JBCCHN010000096.1, from coordinate 18,987 downwards.
AAAAACCGTGATCGTCTTCTTTTTTTGTTTTCTTTTCAGCTTGGTCTCCAGCAATTCGATCTTCACTCCTTGGTGGGAACCGGCAATGTAATCTTCGCTGCTTTCACTGGTGTGACTCGGAATGAGGCCGCTTTCCTGGAGGGACTTGACGCGGTATGGGGGTTTGGGCCGATAATCGAAGTCGTCCCCCAAAAAGCTGAATACCTTTGGGAAGATTTCCGACTTGATGGCCTTGCGGAGTTGGGACGCCGGCCGGCGATACCAAGCAAAAAGGAGCCCGACCAGAGCGGCAAAACCAAAGCCCGCCCATTCCAATGTGGTTCCGCTGAAGCCAAGCGATGCCTGGAGAATTACAATGGCGGCCACAAGATAGGCAAGACAAAGGCCGCAGCCCACCACCCCGCGACGCTTCGTCTGTTCCCATTTTTCCAGCCGCAGGGTCTCATAGGGCTCAACGAGCGGCGCGATATGGCTGCGGTAGTATTCCTCCACACAAAGAGGCTGGGCATCCTGCCCGGCTTGACGCCGGGCCCCCTCACCCCTTGGTGAGCTCAGGGGCATCAACCCGCCTTGCCAAGAAAGTCGTCCGCATCGATGGGGTCATGGGCCTGGGGTCTGGCCTCGAAGTACGGCATGGCGGACACGCCGGCGAGCTTGGCAATCAAAGAACCAGGGAAAATCTGCACCGCATTGTTCAAGGCGGTGACCGAGGCATTGAAAAAGCGGCGGCTGGCGGCGATGCGCGCCTCGACCTCGTTGTAGGACTCCATGGCTTTGACCATGGTCTGGTCGGAGGTCAGCTGCGGGTAGTTCTCGACCTGGATCATCAACTGGCCCATGCGGGCTGTCAGCTCATCAGCCTGGGCGAGGTGAGTTTTGAGATCCTCCGCATTTTTGGGATTGTAGCCACTGGTCAGTTGTTGGCGGAGTTCCGTAACCTCGGTCATGAGATCCTTCTCATGCTCCATAAAACGGCGGGCAATTTTGAGAATGTTCGGAATGAGGTCGAGCCGCAGGTTCAATTGAACATCGATGGACGACAGAGCTTCCAGCGCCATATTCCGCCTGGAGATGAGCACAAAATACCAGATGACCAGGACAATGGGCAAACCGCCCAGAACAACCAAGAGAAGGTAGTCCCAAAGGACGGGAAGCATTTCAAGCGTTTTCACGAGAGATCACCCTGAGTTTCATTGACCCACGGCGATGGTGAGAAAGGGAGATTAATTTTTTCTTAACCCATTTGACCTTTCGGATTGATGGCTCAATCTCGATCAAAAAAATGCGCAACTACTCCCTATCATTTCTCCGCCGCAAACCCTGTCCCCGCTTTTTTATAAGCCTCTCGGGGCGGGCTGAAGATGTCGAGGACGCGGGCACCGTCGGGTCCAGCTTTGAAGCCGTGGGGGATGTTGCCGGGGGTGCGCCAGAAGTCGCCGGCCTTGACGGGGAAGGCCTCTCCCCCTTGGAAGCGGGTGCCGCTGCCTTCCAGGAGGACACCCCACTGTTCTTCCGGGTGGCTGTGGTGATCGCCCTGCGCACCGGGTGCAAGGGTCAGAACCGAGAGCATGGACTGCTCGCCCACAAAAATTCGTGTGTCGAGGCCCGGCGCCAGCTGTCGCTTGATGCCTTGGGTGAGGTCATCCAGATTGAAAAATTCTTCGGCATTGCTCATGTCCATTCTCCCTAAAAACTTTTTGGCTTATCTGTCTTGTGACGAGATATGGGTGGCCAGATCAAAGATCTGATAGGTGGTTTCCCCCTTGGCAAGACGGTCCAGAATGACCTGTTCACGCCGTGCAACGGCGGCCGCCTTTTCGGCAATCTCTTCTGCAACATCATGGGGCACGACCACGACACCGTCATCGTCGGCGACGATGATATCGCCGGGGCGCACCGGCACGCCGGCACAGCATACCTCTCCATCGATTTCACCCGGATCGCTCTTGGCGGTGGCGGTGGGGTTGGCGCCCCGGCAAAAAACCGGAAAGCCCATTTGACGGATTTCCGCCGTGTCGCGGATGGTACTGTCGATTACCAGGCCTCCAATGCCCTTTAACCGGCACGCGGTCGCCAAAATGTCCCCAAAGGGACCGAAGCCGCAACTTCCACCCCCGTCCACGACCAGGATTTCACCGGGCCGGGCCATGTGGACGGCGCGGTGTATGGCGGCGTTCTGGCCGGGCGTGACGCGCGCGGTCTTGGCCGGGCCGCAGATCTTGATGCCCTTAAAGAGCGGCGCCAGGGCGGGGCCCATGGCCTTGACGTCCGGATGGGCGTTGCAAAGGTTGCCGGTGGGAAAGGCGCCGAGGGCCTCGGCCAGTTGTGTTTCAGTCATGGGTGTCTGCCTGGTCAATGAAGTCGGCAAGCCGCACCCAAAGGGCGGGCGGGTTGGCATACATGGGCCAGTGGCCAGACTGGGCGATTTCGGCTACCTGGGCGCCCCGCTGCACCAGCTCCCCCAGATAGGATAAGTCCCCGTTCTGATCCCCGTGAACGAACATCTTGGGGCACGGCAAGGCGGTGAAGAGTGTCAGAAGGTCCTGGCCATCGGAGATCTCCACCATGGAGCGGAAGATGGGCCCGACCGCCTCGGCCCGGACCTTGTGGGCCAGGGAGGCCGCAAAGAGGGGGCTGGACCAGGCCGGCGTCTGCCAAGCCCGCTCTTGAAAGGCGGCAAAAAAGGCCTCGGGATCATCGGCCGGATGGTCGAGGATTTGACGGCTCAAGAAACAGTCCTCCGGCGCCAGGTTGCCTTCGATAGAGGTCAAGCTCAAGACCCGGTCGCCCAGGGCGTCGGCCCGGGCGTCGGCTAGGGCATCCGCCAGCAGCAACGCCGTCAGACCGCCCATGGAGTGGCCCGCAAGATGAAAGCGTTCCGCACCATAGCGATCCAGCAGCTCATCGGCGGTGCGCTGCAAAAAAGGAATGGAGATGCGCGAGAGGTCCCCACAGGCCGTCGCGCCGCAACCCGGTGCGTCATAGGCGATCAAGCGCCGCCCGGCAAAACGGGGATGTTGGGCCAAATCTGCGTAATCCTCCTTGGTGGAGCCGAAGCCGTGCAGCAGGACCAAAGGCGGCCGATCGCCCTGGCGGTGCATGGCAGAGACGGAGAGGTCGACCCCATCCACCGTGATGGGGACGGTCTCTCTGGTCAGGGGTTGGCTCTCCATATCATGGATCCCGATGCGGTTCAGCCTGCCTTGATGGCGGCGAAAGAACAATATTGTAAAAAACGGTAAATCGACTATGGTGACGATGAATATTCTGAAATTATGGAAAATTCAATGAAAATTGACACTATAGATCAAAATTTACTGTCGATCCTTCTGACAGCTGCGGAAACCTCCAAGGCGGAGATCGCCCGCCGGCTAGGCTTGGCTGCCTCGGCCATATCCGAGCGGATCCGGCGCTTTGAGGAAGCTGGGATCATCAAGGGCTATGAGGCCCGTTTGGATGCCAAGGCGCTGGGACGGCCCCTCTTGGCCTTTGTCTTTGTGCGCGAGGTCAAGCCCAATCCGGGGGTGGACACGGGCGCCGCCCTGTCCGCCGTCACCGGTGTGGAGGAGGTTCACAAGATCGCCGGTGAGGATTGTTTCCTGGTGAAACTGCGCAGCCAGGGCACGGAAGAACTGAGCAACATTCTGGATCGGGAAATCGACACCATTCCCACGGTCACGGGCGTGCGCACCACCATCGTGTTGAAAACCGTGTCCGAGGGGCCGCCCCTATCCGGTGTTGACCTGTCCGACCTGCCTCAATTCTTAGGACCCGAAAAAGGGGTAAAAGCGGGCTTCTAAGTCGCCTTATCGAGTGCCTCGAGGAACTTGTCCTCCTCATCGGGGTGCATGAAAACCGAGGTCTGGCGATAGGGAAACTTCAAGGCCGTGACCTCGGCTTGGAACTCTTTCAGGGCGGCCACCCGTTCCTCGTAGATTTGTTTGTGAAGACGGCCCAAGTTACCGAACGCGTAGGCATGCTTGGGCGGCGTTTCCTCTTCACTGTCTTCGCCGCAGATATCGGCCATGAAGGCAAACACCGCTTCACCGGCATTGCCTGACCCTAAAGAAAAGGTCACGACGGAGGTTTTTTCGGTGACAGCTTTCAGAACCTCCTCAGCGATGCATTCTACCTCAACGGCAAAGACGCCCACATCCTCAAGACGCTTAATCGTCCGGTAGATCTCCATGGCCTCCTCAGCGGTGCGGCCCCAGGCGCGCAGGCCCCCGCACCAATGGCTGAAGGTGGGGATGAGGCCAATGTGACTTTGAACGGGGATGTTCTCCTTGGTCAGCATCTCCAGTACATCATAGGAGCGCAAGGTGTAATAGAGATCGCAGCCCTTTTCCATGAAGTCTAAAGCGTTGCGCAGAATGTCATCGGGCGTGGCATACTGGGCCCAGGTTGTGCCCGTGCCCATGAAAGTCGTGGGAGCGATGCGACGGGCCTCCTCCATCTGATTGTCCCAGACGGTCAGAAGGTCAATGCCCGCATCCACGCAGGCCTGGATCTCGGTCGCGTTTTTCGGATTGCACATGGTCAAACGCTTACCGGAACCTTTGAGGGCTCGCAGATCAGCCAGGGTGTAGTTGCGTTTGGCTGGGCGGCGGCCGAAATCGTAGATTCTTTTCATGGTCTTCACCCCCGTTCGCTTGTCACCGCTCTTATCAGAGAATTGCCAACGTTAAGAAATCTCAAGGACAACATTCCCGATTTGTTGGCCGGCCTCGACCTCTTCATGGGCGGCAACGATGTCGCTTAAGGGGTGGGTCGAGGCCACTCGAGGACTGATGGCGCCGGCCCGCAGCATCTCATCAATGTCGAGCTGGGCTTCGATTTGCGCATCGAAAGGCATGGCATAGACAAAGACCAAGCGCATGAGGGTGTTGTTGAACATCAAGGGATAGTAGTTGAGGCTTGGCTGAGGGCTGCCCATGGAAGCATAAGCAGCGACGATGCCGTTGGGCTTTAGAAGGTCGGTGGTCAAATTGATGTGAGTGCCGAAGTCCACGTCGACAACACGATCTAGCTTTTGGCCTCGATTGGCCTCAAGCACCGCCTCCACCAAGGGCTCGGTTTTATAGTTCACCACAGCGTCGGCTCCGTCGGCCAAAGCGGCTTCCGCCTTGGTGTCGCCACTAACCGTCGTGATCACCCGCGCACCAGCAGCAGTAGCCATTTGTATGGCCATGGCGCCCACCGCTCCGGCGCCGCCAGTGATGAGGATAGATTGCCCCTCAATGCCACCATCAGCGAATAGCGCCCGGTGAGCAGTCATGGCAGGGACACCAAGGCATGCGCCTTCCACCAAGCTAACGCCGTTGGTCAGGGGCACCGCCAAGTCTGCATCGAGCGCAACATATTGAGCCGCCGTGCCAATTGCACTCTGCCCAAGACCATCGTCGGTGCGATTTACGTTGTAGAGCCAAACCCGCTCGCCAACACGTCGGTCCGAGATGCCCTCGCCCACCGCTTCAATGACGCCGGCGCCGTCGCAATGGGGCACACAGCGGTCCACGGTCATCGGGCCCATGTTGCCATTTCGGGTTTTGACATCGGAAGGATTGGTGCCCGACGCACCAATCCGCACCAGCACCTCCCCCTCGTCCGGCGTTGGGGTCGGCAGCTCGCCCACCTCCAGAACCTCCCGGGCAGCTCCTCTTGTGCTGTAATAGGCCGCGAGCATGGTTGATCTCTCCCTAGGATTTTGGTCGCCACAAAGAGGCTCGACCGGTGGTTGGACAAAGACAAAAAAGAATAGCGCGTTCATCCCATTGGCTCTAGCGCTTCTTTGGATACAAAGGCTATGCTTGGCAAAATAGAGACCCGGCAAGGCACTAAAATGTTTTGGTAGGAACAGCTTGAGAGGCAATAGAAAGTGATGAGGCGCCTTGTAATCCTGGGTATCGCAATTTTGGCGGTGGGGCTCAGCGCATGCAGCAGTGACGACGCCAACGATGTCGTTGGTGCTTATAAGACGGTCGAAGTGGACGAGGAAGCGGTGATCGAAGCGGCCCAATTCGCCGTCCAAACCGAATCGGCGAACGCATCTCAAAGCCTTACTCTGCATCATGTTCTCAAGGCTTATGAACAGGTGGTGGCCGGCCTAAACTATCGCCTGATCCTGCAAGTGCGCGACGGCAGCATCAGCCGCTTGGCCGAGGCGGTGGTTTATCGAGATCTTGAGGGACAGCTCAGCCTGACCTCTTGGGACTGGCAGTAAACCGGATCAACCTTGACCGAAGATCCGCGCCTATTCGGCGAATCAGGATCATCGGGGCTTTCAATTAGGAAACTTAATTCGCTTTTCCTGGGCTTCCGGCACCTTTAGGCTGAAGCAATTCGTCGACACCCTCAAAAAGAGTTTCTGCCGACAATTGTTGAGGAGCAGGAACGTGGAGGAGTAGCGGTTCGTGGCAAGCGACCAGAAATCCACTGCACAGAACGCCACCAAACTGAACCGCCACGTAGGCCTTATTGGCCTTTGCTTTGTCGCTGTCGGTGGCATGATGGGGTCGGGCTGGCTGTTCGCGCCCTTGCTGGTTGCACAGGCGGCTGGCCCTGCCGCCCTTGTGTCCTGGCTTATCGGCGCGGTGATGATCCTGCTCATCACCCTCACCTTCGCAGAGATTGCCTCGTTGCTGCCGGTGGCCGGCGGCATCGCTCGTATTCCCCATTTCAGCTATGGCAACGTTGTCAGCATGGCGATCGGTTTCGCCGCCTGGGTCGGTTACTGCATGAACGCCCCCATTGCGGTCATGGTCACCCTGGAATACGCCAGCAATGAATGGGATTTCATCTTTGTCGGGGACGTGTCCGAGCATAATTTAAGTTGGATTGGCATCGTCATCGCCGGCAGCTTGATGCTGGTCATGGTTATCATCAATTATTTCGGCGTGCGCATTTTTGCCGCCTGTAACACGGGTCTTACCTGGATAAAAATTCTCATCCCCATCTCCATAAGCGTGGCCCTCATCGCCTCGCGTTTCGACGTGGACAATTTCACCGCCGATGCGGGTTTTGCCCCCGGAGGCCTGAAGGGCATCATGACCGGTATTGCGTCCGGTGGTGTCATTTTCGCCTTTTTTGGTTTTCGTCACGCCATCGACATGGCTGGTGAGACCAAGAATCCAAAGGTGACCATACCGCTAGCGCTCACGCTATCCGTTCTCATTTGCGCCGCCATCTATATGCTGATCCAAGTAGCCTTTATCGGCGCCTTACCCAATGATGAGTTGATCAGTGGTTGGGACGACCTGACCTTTGACCACCAATTGGGGCCGCTGGCCGCGCTCGCCACCAGCTTGGGCCTGTTATGGGTGAGTGGGGTGATTTACGGCGGCGCCCTTATAGCCCCCTTCGGCGGTGGATTGGTGGCCACGGCCTCGAATGCCCGCCTGGCCTTGGCGCTCAGCCGCAACGGCTTTTTTTTAAAATTTTTGGACAAAATCTCAAATCGAGGCGTGCCCCTGCGCGCTCTGTGGTTCAACTATGCCCTGGGTATGGCCATGATCTTCACCTTCAGCTTCGAGAAGATGGTGTCACTTCAAGTTGCGGCCCTTGCCCTATCCTTTTGCGTCGGACCATTGTGCGTCTACAGCCTTCGCTCACAGCTGCCTCATATGAAGCGGGGCTTTGCCGTGCCTGTTGTCGGGATAACCGCTCCCCTAGCTTTCATCTGCGCCGTTCTGGTGATTTACTGGACCGGATGGAATACCACGTTTCACCTGGCGCTCACTCTGGCCGTGGGTGGGCTGTTGTTTGCTTTTAGCCAACTCAAAGACGGTTTTTCCCTGCAAAACCTGGATCTAAAGCAAGGCATTTGGCTTTTGGTTCTGCTCTGCGGAACTTGGCTACTGTCCTATCTGGGCAACTTTGGCGGTGGTCTGGGAGTAATTCCCTTTGGTTGGGATTCCCTTGCTTGTGCCCTGCTTGCTTTATTCACTTTTTACCTAGGCTATGCCCAACGCTTGCCCAACGAAAAGGCAAGTCTTTACTTGGCCGAGGAAATCGCGGCCGGTGACGAAAGCGATCAGGATTTTTGAGGAGCCGCATCCCAGAACCAACGCACCAGGCTATCGGTCGCTAACTTCGATCTTGTCCAACCTGCTATCAATGCGCAAACGCAAAGGGCGGCCCTTCCAGTCGGCATCTGCATGGAAAATATTGCCTTCTTTGGTCACGTTCGCCACCTTTTCGTAGCCTAAGTCTTCAAGATAGGACGCTAACTGGTCTGGTGTGATGTGCGTGCCCGAGGCGGGCAATAAGACCTCGAGCGGTGGCGCATCGCTGCTATCGCTGTTAGCCGTCGCAGGAGAGGTTTTGTCGCCCGATGAGTTCGTCAGACTTTTATCAGATAGAGATTTACCAAAGACTTTTTGCAAGTCGTTGACGCATGGGTGATTATGCCCGGCACCCAGGGACACAAAAGGAATAAGAATACCCGCTGGACCTAGCAAGAGCACCCCGGCTGTCCCCTCCGCCGCTTCAACCGCAAGGGAGAGAGGATCGACCGAAACATGAGTATCCAATAGTGTACCGGTGACACGAAGACCGGTCGCCAAAGAGATTAGGGTTGGATCCTTCGGTCGGGGACGAAGGCTGAAGTCCACTTTTTCGCTGGTCAGGTCGATAGTGCCCTGTCCCGACATGGTGATGTTCTGAGTGTCAAACAACATGGACTGAGATTTGGCCAACCCGTCTGTAATCTCAAACTGTACCAAGGCACACTTGATGATCGTTTCGTCCACGTTCTTTTTCCATGGCATAATGAACTGCAACAAATCAGTGGCGATCAAGTCCACATAGCGGCTCGCAATCTTGCCATCGCCCATCACCACCCCGGCATGACCGTTGAGGCCACTGACAAGCTCTCGTGGGGAGCTGCCGGTTCCCCTAATCTTCAGACCGACATCAATTTTGCCGACCACAAGGTCGGTCACATCATGGTCCTTTAGGTAAGTGCCCAGATCAAAATCTTGCGTCAAGAGATCCAAGGACGCCATAGGCGGCGTCGAGTCATCGACTTGGGCGCTTCCTTTAATCGAGGCGCCGTCGAAGCCCACGTGAAAACTCTCCAGCTCCAGGGATTTGTTTCCCGCTTTGCCTTTCACGGCCACATCGTCAAACGTAAGCTTATCGACCACCACCTTGCGGGCCTTTAGATCAAAGACACTCTGAGCTTCGGGCAAAACATCGAACGGCAAGGGCTCAGTGCCAAATACAAAGGCTGGTTCGTCCTTGGTGGCGGGTTCTTCTTGGACCACATCCTGATCGCTTTCCAAGGTGGCGCCCCCCAAAAAAGGCGTGACGTCGATCTCACTGGCGGTCAGATTGACCGTCGCTTTGCCCGGCGCATCAAAGTCCACAGCCACACTACCAGCAAGGTCACTGGGCCCTAAACTCGCCTTGAGTTTAGTAAGATCCAAAGATTGGCCGGTGACCGCCAGATGGCCGCTTGCCTTAAAATCACCCACTTCAGGCCATTCAAGGGTTAAAAGCTTGGCCAGAGATGCAATCTTCGGCCCGTCCGCCTCAAAGCTCACTGACAAGAAGGACTCGCCGTCCCGTTCACCGGTTGTGCCCGACAGAGATAGGCGGCTGTCTTTTAGCTGCAAGTCCAGCTTGAGCGGTGATATCCGGCCCAAGGCCAGGCTGCGCAGGGCGGTCAGCTCGCCCCTGCCGATCACCGGCTGTTTATTGACCTGCCCGTCCAGTGCCAGTGAGAGGAGATTGCCGCGATCTTGAACCGAGACGTCCAACTGATCAATTTCGCCGGTCAGGCGATTCTCCTGGCCCGGCTCGCTAAAGCGGACCGATAGGCTGGTGATGGTGCCGCGACGCAAATAGGGAAAATCGCCGCCCAGATAGTCCTCGGTCTGTTCCACTTCCTCTTGACCGATGGGCAAATCCCAATTGACCTGTCCATCCTGGCTCTTTTCCAGCTGTAATATGCCCTGGTCGGCCAGAAAATACTCCGCATCAAAAGTCCCAAAAATGAGCTTCCAAAGATCAAATCCGACCTCCAGGCGATCTATCTCCAAAAGACTTGCGGCCGACCCCCAGCTCGAGTTGCCCAGACTCAAGTCCTTGCCAACAACCACCGGCGTTGGCCACCCGATACCAAAGGAAACCGACCAACTGAGGCGCCCTGCAATGACTAGTTTTCGGCCTGTCAGATCCTCGACCGCTGCTGAAATTTCACCCTTGTGTTCGTTCAGGTCAAAGGCGGCCAACACGGCATAGCCGGTAACCACCAGGGCGCCAAGCAGGGCAAAAAGTCCGAAAAGCAATCGCCGTATGATCAAAGGGGTGCCTCCACCAAAACCGGTCTCAATAAAGTCCTCTTTAGATGCGATGACCTAACCAAAGGGTCGTTCAAACGCCACTCAGGCACCGCACCCTATGCAGCGGCTTCCAGCCAGTGCTGGAAGTAGAGCCGTTCTTGTTTTGACGATTTCGCCAAGACATGACCAGCCCAAGTGTGGCGGCAAATGCACCTATCGCCAACCTTCTTAATTTACGGCATACTTTACCTGGAAGTGGAAGACGGCTGCAAAGAGGGGAGGTTGCGCCATGGCTTTAAGCATCGTTGGCGCCGGATTTGGTCGCACCGGCACCTATTCCCTGAAAATGGCGTTGGAACGGTTGGGCTTTGGCCCTTGCCATCATATGGCCGAGCTTATGGAAAAGCCGGTTCAGTTAACAGCTTGGCGCGCCCTTGCCGCCGGCGCGGTCCCGGACTGGGATGAGATTTTTGCGGGCTATAGGGCCAGCGTGGATTGGCCGGCCGCCTATTATTGGCGCGAATTGGCGGACTACTTTTCAGAGGCCAAGGTTTTGCTCTCTGTCCGTCCGGAAGAGAGTTGGTTCAAGAGCATCCAATCCACTATCTTGCCCATCGTTGAGGCCCAAGAAGATGAGGCGGGAGAGTCGGGAAAGGCGGTTCATGTTGGCCATGCCTTGATCTACCGGCGCACCTTCGACCGGCGCATGGGGGATCATGATCACGCCATCCAGGTCTTTCGCGATCACATTGCCGACGTGCAGAGAACCATTCCTCCCGAGCGCCTCTTGACCTATGACGTCTCGCAAGGATGGGCGCCGCTCTGTGCCTTTTTGGAGCGACCGGTGCCCATTGAGCCTTTTCCCCATCGCAATCAAAGCGCCGAATTTCACGGCCAGTTCGGGCGGGACGAATGATCGGGACGCGCGCGTCGCTCGACCGGCTAAAGGATAGGACATGACAACGACGCCCTTTTTTTACCTTTCCGATGACACCATGTGCGGCCTCGGCATTACCACCACCCAGGTGACGGAGCGAATCGAATCTTTGCTGCGTGGTCAAGCGGACAACCGGGTCTGGGCGGCGCCAAAGTCGGCCATCATCGCACCCGACGGACGCTACATGATGGCCACTCTGGCCGTTTCGGATCACCCGGCCATCTTGGCCGTGAAAACAGTCGTGTTAAACCCGGACAATCCCAAACGGGGATTGCCGCAAATCAACGGCATGATCACCCTGCTGCACGGGGACTCGGGGTTACCGGCGGCAATCGTGGACGGGAATTGGATTACCGGCGTTCGCACCGCAGGCCTCAGCGCCGTGGCCGCCAAGCGCCTAGCCCGACCCGATTCAACGATAGCCGCCTTTGTCGGCTGTGGCGTCCAGGCGCAAAGCCATCTGGAAGCCTTTGCCGAACTATTTCCTTTAAAAGAGGTTCGTGCCTTCGGACGGGGAACTGCCAATCGGGATGCCCTGTGCCAACGCGCCGCGGACATGGGACTGCACCCGGTCGCCAGCCCGGACGCTCAATCCGCGGTCAGTGACGCGGATTTGATTATTACCTCGGTGACCTACTCACCGCAGCTGGTGCCCTTTTTGAATGCCCATTGGCTAAAGCCGGGGGCCTTCGCCGCGGTAACGGATTTGGGTGCCCCTTGGATTAAAGAGGACACAACCGCCTTTGACCGGATCGTCATTGATGACCTGGAGCAAGAAGCCACCATGCCCTATCCTCTGGCCCCGCCGGAGTTGGTGCGCGGGGATCTTTTGGGTCTGATATCCGATCCAGCCTTGGCCCGGCAGACCTCAGAAGAAAGAACCGCATTCATGTTTCGCGGCATGGCCTTGGGTGACCTGGCCCTGGCTGGCCTGGTCTACGAAAAGGCCTGTGAGGCAGGTGTGGGCACCCCCATAAACACATAAAGCCCCCCTCAGGGAGCTCCCGATAGATTCGGAGGATCCTCTGAGGGGGTCATTCAGGTCGGGCCCCTTGGAAGGGGATTACTAGAAGGGGATGACCTGTTTGGCGGTGCCCACTATGGGTGGGCTGGAGCCAGCGCCTTAGCGCTTGCCCCCACCTTTACCGCCACCTTTGCCGCCACCTTTGCCGTCACCCTTACCGTGACCGCCTTTGCCGTGACCGCCTTTGCCGTCACCGCCTTTGCCGTGACCGCCTTTGCCGTCACCGCCTTTGCCGCCGCCCTTGCCGTCACCGCCTTTGCCGCCGCCTTTGCCGCCGCCTTTGCCGTCACCGCCCTTGCCGCCGCCTTTGCCGCCGCCCTTGCCGTCACCGCCCTTGCCGCCGCCTTTGCCGCCGCCCTTGCCGTCACCGCCCTTGCCGCCACCATCGTGACCGCCAGAGCCGCCGCTGCCGCCGGAGCCGCCGCTGCCGCCGGAACCGCCGCTGCCACCGGAGCCACCGCTACCGCCGGAACCGCCGCTACCGCCGGAACCGCCGCTGCCGCCGGAGCCGCCGCTACCGCCAGAGCCGCCGCTGCCGCCGGAGCCACCGCTACCGCCGGAGCCACCGCTACCGCCAGAACCGCCGCTGCCGCCGGAGCCGCCGCTGCCGCCGGAGCCACCGCTACCGCCAGAACCGCCGCTACCGCCGGAACCGCCGCTGCCGCCGGAGCCGCCGCTACCGCCGGAGCCGCCGCTGCCGCCGGAGCCGCCGCTACCGCCGGAGCCACCGCTACCGCCAGAACCGCCGTTGCCGCCACCAGAACCGCCGCTGCCACCAGAGCCACCGTTGCCGCTGGAGCCGCCGCTGCCGCCACCTGTCGACCCGCTCGGCCCGGAACCGCCGGCGCCACCGCCTGCATTCCCGCCTCCGGCAGAGCCGTCGCCGCTCCGTTTGTAATCGCCAGGATCCCGCAAATCTTCAAAGCCCGCCGCAAATACACCCTGCAGGGGGAAGGTCGCGACTGCTGTTGACAATCCCAAGACCATGACAGCCACAGCACAGCTGGCCAGGAATCCGCGGCGCCGGGACGTCTCGCCCTCGCCATGCTTTTCGAGATAAAGGGAATGGTTACTGCCGACCAAGGCAGTCTGCTTATCAAAAGACCCTAACGCCATTTCTTACATCCTTCTGACAAGGGGTTGAAACGGGCGGCACCTGAGCAGCGCTCAAGTTCTCGCCTTGATCGCCATATGGTTTGTAAGAAAGATCTTTTGAAATTAAATATATGTAATAATTAAGTAATAATCTTCAAAATTAGTCAATAAATAGAATATTTTGGTTAATAACAAAAATAGAAAAGTACACTTTATAAATAAATAATATCAAATCATGTTATTTTTTGCATTTATTGCTGTCTATTTGTTGGTCTGACAAGAAATATACTGAGCAGCGTCAACGCCAGCGCCGCCCAGATATAAAAAGAATGGCGCTCTCCGAATAAAAGCATCCCCCAGGCCACACCGGCCAGCGTAATGATATAGGCGGTTTGACTGGCAAAGATCGGCCCGGATGTCTTGATCACATAAAGCAGGACGGTAAAGGCGGCAGCGCTCAAAAGGCCCGTGCCCGTCGCCGCCCACTGGAGCGTTCCCCATGGCTCGGCCAGTGGCAAACCGGTTCCCGTCAGCCAGACCGCCGGCGCCAGCAAAAAGACCGAGCCAAGTTGGCGGCCACAACTCAACTGGACCGACGAGATCCTCTTAGGGCGAAAACCACCGGCGATAAAATTTTCTAGTGCCATGGAAAAACTGGCAGCAAAGGTCAGCAAAACCCATGGGATCAATCCCGGCGCCGGCAAGGAGCTTTCCGGCAAAAGGACCAGCAGCATGGCGCTCAAGCCCACCGCCACACCGAAAAAGCGGCGGCGATCCCCCTCATCGACGCGAAAGCATACGGACAAAAGATAGGTGAAAAGGGGCATGACAGCGAAGGCCAGGGCGACGATGCCCGCCGGCAGGTGAATGGCCGCCCAAAACAGCGCAACGGCGGGCAGGGTGACACCGACTGCCCCGCAAACACCGCTGAAAAGCAACACCGACGGCCGAGGCCAAGAGGGTCCGAAAAATCGGAGCGACAAGACCAACATGACCGACCCGCTAACACAGACCTGCCAAAAGGCCAATCCAATGGGATGCCCGCCACTGGCACTGGCCAGCTTGAGCAATGCCACGGCAAGGCCCCATGCCAAACCCATAAAAAGCAGCAAGGCATAGGCCAACAGACCTCGTTGCCTGGCCCCTTGCCCCCCTTCATCCGTATCCTCGGATCCGGTCCCGTTCCTAGAATGCCATGCCAAAAGGGAATACCCCGCCTGTTTCTTCAGGGCAGGCGATAAAGCCACGAGGATTGACGTACAGCTTGCTTTGATGTGGTGGGACACACCAGCGAGACGTTAGCCCCGTTTGATGGAGCCACCAGCGCAATTGCCGCAACGGGTTCCGCTCCCGGCACTTAGCGGCGAAAAGTAGGCTCCACAGCCTGGACACTTAACCATTTCCTCCGCATCAACGGCCTCAGGACTCTCCGTGCGCGGGCTGGACCGCCCGCTTGGGTCCTGGGATTCGGTGTTGCGCCGTATCTTGGCTTCCTTATCGCGCTGATCTTTCAGACGGCCCAGGAACTTAAAGCCATACCAAACGATGGCCACGACCGCGACCAACACCAATATTTTTTGAAACGAAGGTATGCCGAACATGGGATCTATGTAGGGGGCTGACGGGGGCCGGGTCAAGCACCGGCGCGTTCAACCGGCTTTAGGCCGGCTTTTGCGCGCGAAAATGACGATACTGCAAATCGCGGCTGGCCAAAGCCTCAATCCGGGCTTGGCCCCGATGGACAAAGGTTTCATAGCCTGCTTGCCCTAGAGCGGCGATAAGATCATCGCGGCCGCCGCCCAGAATGACTTCCTGCATCTTGCGCGCCTCGTCACCGGCCCAGTCGCTGTCATCGCGCAGCATAACAGCCTGAAATCCGGCGCCATGGAAGGCATTTTGATGGGTGTGCGGCGTATCGAAATGAAAGTCCAAGCCCGCCGCGCGCAGATCGTCATCCCAATCGTGGAAGGCCTGGGATAAGCGGCCTTCACCGCCCTTCATCCAATCGGCCCCGGCGAACCAGCCACCCGGCTTGATAACCCGGTGAACCTCGCGAAAGAGCGCGGCTTTGTCTGGCACATGGCAGATTACAGCCTTGGAAAAGACCACGTCGAAGCAATTATCCGCAAAGGCCAATGGACCCGGCTCAACAAGCCGCAAAGAAACCCTTTCTTGCAAGCCCGCATCGTCCAGGATGTCTTGAGCGATGGCCAGATTGCCGGCTTCGATGTCGATGCCCAGAACCGAGGTGGCTCCCATTTGGCCCAAGACAGCCGTGCCACCGCCCAGGCCGCAGCCCAAATCCATCACCTCTTTGTCGGCAAGCGCGATGCCTTCGAGAACCCGATGGATTTCCGCGGGCCCGCCGGGGGATAAAAAACCCCGTCCGAAAATCCGCTGCATGCCGAAAAGCGTGGCCTCGCTGTATTGGCTCATGCCAGCACCGTGCAGCGCTTTACATCCCGGTCGAGGACCATATCGGCGGTGGCCTCGCGGAACTTCAGGAAGTGAGGCTGTTGGCGGTGATGGTCCAAGGCCGCCGCGTCACTATAGACTTCGTAGAAATAGTAGATGTCCGGATTGTCTTCATCAGTCATGACCTTGAAGAGATGGCAGTCAGGCTCGTCCCTCTGAGAGGCCTCGGCGTTTTTCAGGATGTGGGGCCGAAAGTGATCACCTGTCCCGGGCTTTAAGGTCACTGTGACAAAAATGGCAAAGCTACTCATGAATGGCTTCCCCCCTGTTTTAGTTTCTCAAACCATGGCCACCGCATCAATTTCGATAAGCATGTCCTGGTAGGCCAGATAGGGAAAGGACATGCCGGTCGACACCGGACCCGGTGGGCGATAGTAGCCGGCGCGGATGCCGGCATTGGTCGCCAGGTCATCCTCGCCTTCGGTACCCACATAAAAAGCGTTCACCTTAACCAGGTTTTCCATGCGTAAGCCAAATTCGGCCAGCACCTTTTCGATATTCTCCATGGCGCGGTGGGTTTGGGCCTCGATATTGCCCGGATCAATCACCTGGGCGTCAGGCGTCAAGGAAACCTGACCGCCGATAAAAACCATGTCGCCGACCATAACGCCATGGCGATATGGCAGATGAACCGGCCAGTCCCAATGGCCGTCCGGCCAAACGCCGCGCCGGGCCAAACGAGAGCCGTCCTTGCCCCGCATGGCAATCACGTCGTTGCGCACCATCACCCCCTCCCGATCCAGACGAGGGATAGACAAGCCCGTCGCCGCCGGGCCCGGTTCTTTGTAATGAGCAGCGCGGACCATGGCCGCTTCGCTCCACTCCTCCATCTTGCCGGGCTCCACATTGAAGACATTTGTTTTCACTGAATCATGAAGATCAGCTCCCAACTCCTTAAGAAGTCGATTTAATTTTCCCAAAGTTGCCCAGCTTTGAGAAACCAGGCTACCCGGGTCCTTCAGTTCACCCGCCGGGTCCCATGCAGTTTGGCCGGAGGTAAAGAGCATCTCTTCACAGCGCATGGCCTGACTGAAGGTGGGCGGTAAATGCGACCCGTCGGGAATCCAAGCCGAGGCCCGCGGCAAGCGTTCCCCATTGTGTCCGCGCATGGCCGTGGCCTCAATTTCGATGGTGAGGCCGCGAAAGCAATTGGTTTCTATCGGCACCAAGGTGACGCAGGGCCCGGGCCGTCCGTTCCGACCGGCACCACCCTCTCCCAAGATCTGGGAAAGTTCTGCCAAGATGACATCCTCGTCATCGAGCCCGCTTTTGACATAAAAGCCGGTCAGCTTGACCAGGTCGCCCCCATCGGCACCGAGGCCATCCAGAACCTTTAGGATGTCATGAGCGGCAATGCGGGTCTGGGCAACCAAATCATTGGGACGGGTGACCTGGGCCTCGCCACTGATGTCGGCCTGGCCGCTGGTGAAAATCATCTGGCCGCAGGCCAAGCCGTGGCTGAAATGGTCAAATCCCGGCACCCCGATGGAAAGGTGACCCTCCGGGTGAAAGCGACGGCGTGGCAACATGATCCGGTTCCGTTTTGTCTAGAAAAAGAGACCCGGAGCCTAAATCGCCACCCCCAAAATAGGAAGCGCTAAAGCCCGAAGCGCGCCCAGAGCGCCCGCTCCTCGGCAGCGGCCAGCGCGCCGGCCGCCCAGCCCTGCGCAAGTCCGGATGAGCCTTCATCGGCAACCAGTGCGGAAAGACCCAGGCGCCGCTTAAGCCAAGACTTTGGCGCAGTGATGGGGCGGATTTGAACCTTTTCGCCGAAACGTTCGCGCAGAGTTGCACGCAACTCCCCTTCCCCGTCGGCCAGGCCCAGGTCCACGGCCTTTGTGCCGGTCCAGAATTCACCGGAAAAGAGGATATCCTCGCCGGCCTTTAGACGGTCGCCGCGCCGGTCCGACACCATCGCCTTAAAGTCGCCGTGGATTTCGGCCTGAAGCGCTTTCAGACGAGTCACATCCTCGGGATCTTCCGGTGCGAAGGGGTCCAGCATGGACTTGCGATCCCCGCTGGTGTGCACCCGCCGCTCTATCCCGAGCTTTTCGATGGCTTGCTGAAAGCCGAAGCCTGCTGAAATGACACCGATGGAGCCCACGATCGATGACGCATTGACAAAGATCTCGTCCGCCGCGCAGGCCAGCCAATAACCACCGGAGGCGGCCACGTCCTCACAAAAGGCGAGGACCGGCACCTCTTTTTCAGCGGCAAAATCGCGAATCCGTTTGGCGATGAGGGCCGATTGGACAGGCGATCCACCCGGGGAATTGACGGCCAGTGCCACCGCCGAGAGGCGAGGGATTTCAAAGGCTTGTTCGATGGACTTTTCCACACCGCTCAAGGTCAAGCCGGACCTTAAAGGCCCCATGCCGCCGATCACGCCGCTGAGACGCAGCACAGCCACCCGCGGCGGCGGATCTTGGAAACGCTTGAGTGGAATGTGCTTCAGAAACTTGTGTGAATCCATAAAGATATTTTCTTTTGCTCAGTTTATAAGTTAACGAAGGGGCTCCAGAATCGACACATAGTTGGCGACGGCAGCGCCCCCCATGTTGAAGATGCCGGCCAGTTTGGGATTGGCGAGCTGCATGTCACCGGCGCTTGCCGTGAGCTGCATGGACGCCATGATGTGCATGGACACCCCCGTGGCGCCGATGGGATGACCCTTGGATTTTAGACCGCCAGAGGGATTGACCGGCAGCCGGCCGTCTTTGCGGGTCCAACCTTCGGCCACCGCTCGAGCGCCCTGGCCGGCCGGGGTGAGACCCATGGCCTCGTATTCGATCAACTCGGCGATGGTGAAGCAATCGTGGGTCTCCACAAAAGAAAGGTCCTGCAGGCTCAAACCGCTGGCCACCAGGGCCTGCTGCCAAGCTTGGGCGCAGCCCTCGAAACGGATGATATCGCGCTTGCTCATGGGAAGGAAATCATTGACCTGCTCGGCCGCGCGAAAGACCACGGCCTTATCCCGCCCCAGGGCGGTCTCCACATCGCAGAGCACCAAGGCCGCCGCCCCATCGGACACCAAGGAGCAATCGGTGCGCTTTAGGGGGCCGGCGACCAGGGGATTCTTGTCGGAAACCTGACGGCAAAAATCAAAACCCAGATCCTTGCGCAGTTGGGCATAGGGATTGGCACAGCCATTGGCGTGGTTCTTGGCGGCG
>JBCCHN010000095.1:0-19787 GCA_039028695.1 Pseudomonadota bacterium | reverse complement strand
GTTGATAATCTGGCCCTTCTCCAAGTCGATGATGTCGCGAAAGAGCGGACTTGTGGTAATTTTTTGCACGACGCTTTCATCAAGATCGCCGAAAGAGTTCAGCAGGTGAAAACCTTCAGCTTTATTTTCGCAAGATAAAACGGCACCCCATTGCGCGGCGAGGTCGGCTTTTTCGATTTCCAGCAAAAGCGACCTTGCCACATCAGTTTCGTCGAGAGACTGGTTCAGGCTTACGGTTGCGCGATAAAGAAGTGAAAGTTCTCGGTAAACATCCAGGGTCTCCGCCGTCATCGCGCGCCCTTTTTCGGCCGCATCAATCTGGGCCTGAAGGGAATAGGCAAGCATCTCGCCCTGTTGTTTTAAACTATCTAAATCGTCAGCGGTAAGCTCAGGACCTTGGAGAAGCAGATCGCCTGCTGGCTCTCCAGTCAATGTCAAAGGAAAGCTGAGGCAATGCGGGTTGTCGGCTTTTAGGTCGCTTGCACAAGGCCCAACGGCCGCTAAAACACGACCGTCCGAATGTACCGCCGCGGCCGCCAGATGTTTAAAGGATAGTTGGGCTCGCTCTAAAAACTCGATCAGGAATTTCTTTTTAAGATGCCGCCGCAATGTGGTCATTGAAAATCATGTCCCAGATTTTTTGTCGCGGCATATCACGAATCGAGGCCGAGCAACTCTTTAGCGATGTCCAGCAGTTCGTCGGGATCAAAAGGCTTCGTCAGGTAACGATTGGCACCCACTTGCACACCTTGCTCTCGATCGGCCTCTTGTCCCTTAGCGGTCAAGAGGATCACGATGACGTCTTTAAGGTTTGGATCTTCGCGAATGGAACGGCAGACGTCATAACCATTCATGGCAGGCATCATAACGTCGAGCAGAACCAAATTGGGTCGAATCTCTTTGACCAGATCCAGTCCTTCTTGACCGTTTTCTGCGGTGAGAATCTCGACTCCGAAGTCTTCTTCCAGCTCTTCCAGGCTTTGCTCCAAAAGGGCCCGGATGTGCACTTCGTCATCAACAATTACAATTTTAGGCTCCATTCAGAACCTCCTCTGTTTTGCTTCCCGGCAATGGCACATGGGAACCATCAATTATGATGCCCCGGACCCTTGAGTCTTCAAAAATAGATTGAAAATCCAGCTCTTTGATTGATTCCGCCGGAACCACCAAGGTTCCAGCAAAGCCGGCTTTCAGGCGCCCGTCGAGTTCTTCCAAGGCGCAATAGGTGATGATGTCTTCGGCGGCCGGTGCTGACGGGAATACTGTGTCCTGGTCCGTGAGCGCCACGACCAGAAATTCCTTTTGCACGGTATTGCCATTAGCTCTGCGCGATTCCCTCCGCCCCAACAATAACCGCACGCTGGCCAGCAATTGCTCTTCATCGACCGGTTTTTCCAGGGACAGGTCACCGCCCGCAGATTTCCGATCAGGGAGCACTGAAAGCACGATGATGGGAATTTCCCTGAGATCAACGTCGGCACGCAGTTGGGCAATGGCAGTCTTGCCGTCAATTTCCGGCATTTGCAGGTCCATGGTAATCAAATCTGGCCGCTCATCGCGGGCACTCTCCAGGGCCTGACGACCATTCCCGGCAAGGGCTATCTGATAACCTTCTGCCTCCAAGGTCTGGGCGAGATAAGTCCGAATGGCCTCATCATCATCTACGATAAGAACTCTAGGTGCGTCGACAGCATGGAGATCATCGCGCGGATTCTCATTATATTCCTGCAAAAATTGATCTTGGTCTTTTTGCGAAACACCTCTGCGCTGCGTGATCAATCGGTAGATGCTCTCCAACAGCACGTCCTCTTCGATGGGCTTATCGACAAAGGCATTTCCAACCTTGCTGCCTGTGATTGGCACTTCGGAGATCACAATGACCGGAATCGCAGCGCTTTGGGAAGATTCCCCCAATTGGGCAATGGCGGTGCGCCCATCCATGTCGGGCATTCTAAGGTCCATGGTAATCAGGTCTGGCTGTTGTTGCTGAGCCACCTCGACACCCTGGCGCCCGTTACTTGCTTGCACGGTGCGATAACCTTCCCCCTCCAGCAACTGAGAAAGAAAATTTCGAATTCCAGGATCGTCGTCCACGATCAATATGAGCGGATGGCCCAATTCCGCCGATTTTCCCGCGCGAGGTTCGACAAGACGCCGTTCTGTCTGATCGGGCACCACCCGCTCGGAGGGTGCGCCGCGCTGTGCTGGCGGTAATGTAAAACTAAAGCAGCTGCCCTCACCAAGTGTCGATTCGACCCATATTTGGCCGCCATAGTGCTCGACGATCTGTTTGCTAATGGAAAGTCCCAGGCCCGTACCTGTAGGACGGTCTTCCAAGGTATCTTGTTTGGTGACTTGATGAAATTTATCGAAGATCTTGACAGTATCTTCTTCGGCGATGCCCGTTCCTGTGTCGCTAATCGAGATCTTGACCCAATCGTCGGGCGTAACGTCCGCGGCAACTTCTACGCGGCCTGCGACGGTGAACTTGGCCGCGTTGTTGATTAGATTGACCATCACCTGAACCAAACGATCATAATCGGCATAAACATCAGGCAAGTCTTCAGCAATTGTAAGCGAAGCATTCAAAGCGGAATTCTCAGCAAATTGTCCACTTGCAGCGTTGAAGGCGTGCTTGACCAAATCGCTGACGGCAAAGGTCGTATTCGACCATTCCATGCTGCCGGCCTCAATCTTAGAGATATCCAACACATCATTGATAAGACGAGTCAGGCGCTCGCCTTCGCTTTGAATGATCCCGATGTTTTCCAGGATACGCTCCGCTTTGGCGGACTCTCTTGAACTGTCTTTGGCGAATGGCAAAAACCAACGGTTAAAGTCCTTGCCAATGAGCTTGGCAAAGCCCCTAACGGATGTGAGCGGCGTCCGCAGCTCATGAGAAACCGAGGATAAGAAATGGGATTTAAGCCGGTCCATTTCCTCCAATTCGGCCTGGCGTTTTTTCAACTCGGTAATATCGGTATAAATGGCAACGGTGCTGCCGTCGTCGGTTTTGCGTTCGCTAACACGGATCCAGGATCCATCGGATCGGCGTTGCATGTGCGCTTCCCCCGGTGTCCGATGCCTGGCAACGCGCTCAGCCACCCAATCATCGACACGTCCTTCGGCGTCTTTGATCAAACCAATCTCTGCAGAATAGCGCACCACATCTTCAAAATCGGCACCTGGAAAGGAGCGGTCACGAATACCTGGGTACAAAAGGTCACTGTAGCGGCTGTTGCACACCACCAACCTGTCGTCTGCATCATAGAGGGAGAAGCCCTCGGAAATGCTCTCGATGGCCTCGGTTAACTGGGCTTCGGCTCGTTTGGCCTGTTCACTCGCGAGGGCGAGTTCTTTTGTGCGCTCGTCTACGCGCACCTCCAAATCATCTCTGGCTTGGTGCAGCTCTGCTTCGTAAGCTTGTTGGCGTGCCTGCATTTCATTGAAAGCCGTCACCACAACGCCAATCTCGTCCTCCGTGTTCCAATCGACAGGCTCGCGCTCGGACACTTCCTGCGACCTTTTGATGGAAGACAGCAGACGCTCCAGGGGTATGCCAATGGTACGGCGATTGGCGATCAAAGCGCTGATGACCACAGCGGCAAGCATGAAGGTTGCCAGGCCGATTGCTAGGATCAATCGGGCTTGCGCGTCAGCTTGCGCCTGAGCGTCCGACAGACTGATGGCTAAATTGCCGATGACTTTAGGAGAATCGCCGTAAACGTAGGTAATCGGCTTTATGGCAAAAAACTCCCGGTCTTCGATGCCATCAACTTCCCCCACCCAGCCAATCAGCAAGTCAAAATCATCATAAACGGCAGCTCCCGATACATCCGGGTCGGTAGCCAGGGCGGCGAGGATCAGCTGAATTTGCTGATCGGCCACATTCCAAAGGGATTCCGCCAAAACAGCGCTTTGGATTTCGACCAGTTTGTCCAGTTTATCCTGCAGGCGCTCCCGAGCCTCGCGCTGCGCATTCCACTCAAAAACACCAAACACAAGAAGGGTGGCAAGCAGCACCAAAGGCACAACAACGATCAGAAACTTTGATCGCAGCGAACGAAAAGCAAAAAGACTTTTCTTGCGCGCTGGCATGTGGCCTATCGCGCCCAAGAAGGATTTACGGCGTCAAGCATCGCGCCTCCGAAACTGGAAGCCACGTCCCATTTTTTACAGCCGAGAAAGTTGGCTTAGCGTTCGTCGCAAACAGCTTCAAAACAAATCGATCCCACATGCAATGCCATCGGCAGGTTATTGAGAGAACTCCGTGGCAAAGTACTGGTTCACGACTTCCTCAGTATCAATCTGTTCCAAACCGGCATTGAAGATGTGCTTTAGCGTGCGCCCATCATTATCATCTCGAATACACAAATAGAGGGTCTTTTCCTCCAGTGGCGTTTCATCAAACTGCAACTTATCGCCACCGTTTTGGAGGCTTTCATCGGTTGCCTTGAGGTATTCAAGGACCAGCTTATCGATGACCACCGCATCAATGCGACGCCGGACCAGTTTTTTCAGGTTGGTCAAGTCATCGTTGGAGGGAACGGCCAAGATGTATCCAGTCCCGACTTTGGCATCGAAATCGTCCGTATTCGCATAGCCCAGAACTGTGCCTATTTTCAGCTCTTGGTCCGAGATGTCATCCAGTGTTTCCCAACTAATTGGAGCGTCAGCGTGTTCCGCAAAACCAAGAGGCCCATTGCCCAAAGGGTTAGAAGCAACGAACCCATTGCGGTGTTTGCAATGATAGCCCGGGAAATAGGCTATTACATCGTCGGTACCCTTGCCCGCCATGTCTATGGCGCGTTTCCATGGCAGATACTCTACCTCAACCTCGTAGCCGACCTTTTCAAAGGCCGTACGGATCACATCGGTGGTGGCACCCCCCTTGGGGAGTTCTTGACCTGTATAAGGCGGCCAATCCAGAGTGGCCAGACGCACCTTTTTATCTTGAGCAAAAAGGTTCGAATTGACTGCAAGGCACAGCCCCAATACGACGGTGAAAACACACTTTCCCCTAACTCCCATCTCAAGCCTCCAACTCTTTTGCTCGTTCCTTAAATGCCTAAAATACAGTTTACTATTTTAGGTCAATAAGTTACCGGTCGATACTTGGCTGTTTTTTGTTCATTTTCACAAGTCTAGGCCAAAAGGCAGAAACGAGGAAGGGTTTCTTTCCCAATTCCCTTAACAGGCCCCGTTTAACACCATTTCCGCGTAGGCTGGGTTCACAAATCGGCCAAAGTCCTCGGGTAGGGAACGGACTTTCCCCTGGGCTTTGAGGAACTCGGCGGTAAAACGTAGGGCCCTTGCGGCCCCCCCGGAGCCGCCGCCGCCGAGCCATTGGGTCGACACCTGTTGGTCAAGTGTGGGGAAGTCGTAAAGGTCAAGAACGATCGGTACATTTGCCGCCTCGCCACCGACCAACTCGGCAATCGCTTGCGCAGGACCCGATTCCGGGCCCCAAGCGCCTGGGTTGCTCCGATAGCTTTCGTCTGCTTCGGAGATGGATTTTATGAGCTTGCACATGAAGCCGGCGTTGTCTTCAGCAAAACTCCGATCAACCACCATACCGTCGAAGGTGGCCTTGCCCCAGCTGGAAAGAAGGCCTGAGGTGATAAGCACCTTACCGCTTTTTTTGATTTCACCGAGCACGGGGTCCCAAATGAAGGCTGCGTCAATACCTCCCGCATTCCAGGCTTCGATGATGCCAGGTGGTTGCAGATTCACTATTTCCACCTGATCGGCAGATAATCCAAATTGTTCGAGAGCAAATAAGACATGGAAATGGGTCGTTGAGGCAACGGGCACTGCGATTTTTTTGCCGACAAGATCCTGGGGCGCGACAATGTCTGTTCCATTGCGAACGACAAGCGCCTCAGCTGCAGCAATATCCTCGAAGATCCACACCAGCTCCAGGTCCAGGCCTCGACTTAAACCGGCTGCAATGGGGCTAGAGCCGGCCATGGCGACCTGAACGGCGCCGGATGCCATCGCGTTTACAACGCCAGCGCCCGAGTCAAACTGGCGCCAGTTGATGCTTGCCTGGGTCGCCTGCTCGACAGCACCTTCCGAAATAGCCACCTTCCAGGGATTGTAGACCAATTGGTAGCCGATCGTGAGCCTATCTTGGGCTTCCATTGGCAGCGGGAACGCGAAAATCAACCCCATCAAAAGAGCTGCCATACAAAGGAGATTTTTCATGGTCTCCCTCCCAGATCCGTCGATAACGCTGTGACGTTAGCATAATAGGACGCCCGCAGCGATATTCATTTGGCGGCAAGTATTCCGAACCCAGGTCAGAGCGATCCATAGCGCCGATAATGATATTGCGATGGTTCCAAGATCTGCAAACAAGCGGAATTGGCAAGGCTTGTTCGTCCAATTTTGGCTATATTCATCCTTCACCGGCGGATTGTTATGACGACCGCTAAAACCGGCAAAGCGGACCTCGTTTAATCGAGTTACCAAAACCTTGCATATCCGCCCCATAGATTGTCAATTTCTGTCAAAATGATCTGGCTCGCTAGAGTCGACATTCTTTCATAAACTCCAGTAACTTACTCTGAGAGATCGAAAATTTAAGAATTTCCTTACATACTCTTATATATGAGCGAAATGCGTCTTCATGATGACACCGGAAATTGCCTCTATGTCAATGCCGAGGAAAGGCCGAATTTCTGGCAGCCGCGCGCCAAAGACCAGCCCGAGACCACACGCTTTGTGAAACGCTGGTTTATACTGATTGCCGGCCGGGGGAGTTAATCGAAATCGCTCCAGTTCGCGTCGACCTTTCCGGCGGCATCGTGACTCTCCGGACTCTGAAAAACGCAAAGACAAAACTGGGCGCCAGAGAACCGTTTTCAGGTCAGTCCCCGTGCCTCTCAACGATCTGGATACCCTCAACACCGCCCATGGAATTCGAGAAGCTCAACGGTCAAAGAATCGGGCACATCGAGCTTTATGGCCACGTTCAACGACCCGGGTTTATCAAATCGTCAAAGAGGTGATGGTGGCCGCGGCATTCCTGGCGATCCACATCGAACCTGCAAAGGTTTACGGCACGGATTTGGTGTCAATCCCACTGTCAAAGGTTTTCAGCTCAACATGCTGAAAAAGTTGATGGGCCATACTTCAATTGATACCACGGCAATCTAAGCCGATGCCGTTGGTAAGGGAGAGCAAGACATCGCGGCGCGGATGTGGAGCTAGCATGGCCAGTTTTTCCCGGTATGCATCACTGCGCGCGCTCATCTATCACAAAACCTATCTATCCACGGTCTTTATGTAGACGGCCCAAGAACGGATATTTTTGAAGGATTTGGCGATAAGAACTCTCCTACAAGCCGTGGCACATGTTGCGAGCTTTGGTTCTTGCAAAGCGTTTCCACGCTTCGAATTCCTGGGTGGCACCCAAACGCCGTGACACATCCTCGAAGGCGCCCTCTGTTGTAGCCGGAACTCGGGCCGTCAAATTGATCTCCGCTTGCAAGCTGAAAAGTCGTCGAGGAACGGAGTAAACCTCGCCATGAAGGTCCACGGCCACGAAGTCCCGCCGGTCTCCTCGAGCCAACTTGTAGCCCCGTTCTTGCAAGGCATATGAAAACCCAGCGGCTGAATCGGATATTGCCCAAGCATCTACAAATGCTGTTTTGATGGTGCGAGGCTGGTCTATCAAGCCAAGTTTTTCTCGGTGCGCTCAATGGCATCGAGAATGTCTGAGGTCCCTATTTCTTCCCTAGGGGGTGGGTTTACAGACAGAGAGTACATAAACTGCTTACAAGATGTCCCTCGGCTCAGGGCATAAATCTCGCTCATGCCCTCCCCATCCAGCAAACGGGCGACAAAGCGTAAACGTTCCTCCATTACCGAACACTCCTTCCACGGCATCAACACCTCAACCCAAAGGGCAAAAAGCAGCTTCCCGAACAATTGCCAAGGTCTGTCCAAACTCCAAGACAATGTGAACTATTGTTCATGACGACGACAGAGTGAACCCAGCTTGGCGTCCCACGTGCAAAGTATGGAAGCGTTTTTTGGAACGATTCCTTCAACTTTCTAACTGCTTTGCGAGGGAGGGGATACCATGATGACCGACCAAAAGTTAAAGTGGCACGAATGGAAGCCGGGCCTGATGGGAGACAATCTGACTCTTGGTGAAGTCATGGCTACCATGCCAGCCTCTGATGCCGAGGAAGTGCCTGATGTGATAAGGCATTATGAGAACCCCAGTTCGCCCTGGGCATTGCCGGGGGCCGTATCCCTTGATCGCCATGATTGCATTCACGTTCTATTGGGACGCGGGCTCACCGTGCAAGACGAAGCATTTGTAATCGGCGTAACAATGGGCGCCGCATCAGACATTACCGACGGGGCGGTGCAATGCTACGAATATGTCTCCACGCAGCTTTTTCCCAAGCCTTGGCAGTTTTCGTCAAAACACCTCCATGCCTTCCGCCTTGGGCTAGGTTTTGCTCAAAGCAATATTCCGGCGTTGGATCTGCATCTCATTCCCTTGGAAACTTCCGGGTATCAGGATTGCCGGATTGATGAAATCCGTCGTGGTCTGGGTTTGAACCGTTCAGTATTGCGCTCCTACAATGCCATGGAGACCTTGCTCATTCCTGATAGCAGGTCAAGTCGGCGGCTCGGTCGGTGCCCTGGATTGTCGGACCAGGCTTTGGCACTCCCGACGAGGGACGAGTTAGTGGCAGCCTGATTGGATGTGGAAGAGGGCGACCATCGAAGCAGCAGCAACCCCCAATTAGAAGTTTTCTTCTGAGCCAGAGAAAATTCGGATGGTGGCTTAAGCTAGAATGTGTTGCCGAAAGAGGCTCAAAACGTCAGGTTCACTCTCCGCGCCAAGCCCTTGGAAAAGACTGGTTTAGGAAGAGATTAGGATGATCACCGCCAAAGGCCAACTAGAGCATGCCCTCAACGCAGTTGCTCACACCGAAAGCAAGGTGCACGCCTATCGGCACTTATTAGAAACAGAAGCTTGGTCTGCTGCAGCGGATGCCGACACAAATCCTGACTCTTCGGCGATACACGGATGGCCATTCGCTGTCAAAGAGGTGTTCGATGTGGCGGGCGTTCAGACGTCGGGCGGGTCGCAAGCCTACAAGGACCGAATAGCGCCCGCCGACGCGACAGCAATAGAACGGCTTCGATCCGCTGGCGGTATTTTGGTAGGAACGCAGATCGCGCACGAGTTGACATGCGGTCTCGATCAACCTGCAACCCGCAATCCGTGGGATCTCGCCTATTACCCCGGTGGTTCCAGCGCCGGAGCTGGTGTTTCGGTCGCCGTCGGATCCGCCCGTTTCGCCCTAGGCACCGACGCGGCGGGTTCGGTGCGCATTCCGGCGGCCATGACAGGAACGACAGGCCTTAAACCAACCTGGGGGCTAATCAGCTCGCATGGTGTAATGCGCCAAGCATCAGCGCCATCGATCGATCATATCGGTATTATTGCCAGGTCGGCTGCTGAGATCACGCACATTCTTCCGGTCGTGGCCGGTCCCGATCCTTGGGACCCTGCGACGCTGAGAGCCCAACCGGCGCAAGACGAAGCGCCTCGTTACAACAATCGAATCGCTATTCTCGGCGACGTGACTCTCGAGGCACTCGCCGAAATCCATCCTCTCGATCCGGATATCAAAACCGCGTTCTCAGATGCTCGTATCGTTTTCCAAAAGGCAGGCGCTGAATTTGTTAAAGTCGAGGTGCCAACCTTACCAATTGCTGTTGAAGCAATTCTCACATTTTTCTCTGCAGAACTGGCATGCGCCAACGCGAAAACTCTCACGGAACGCAAAGCGGCCTTTAGCCCGGCGGTCGCGGAGATTATCGAAAGAGGGTTAGCAACCCCTGCGGTTCAGATGCTAAAAGCCCAGCGTACGCGTTCACAGCTGCGCCAGGAAATACGTTCAGCCTTCGACTCCACCGATACACATTTTTTATTGACGCCGACCACACCACGTCCTGCGATGCCCTTGTCGCAATTAGACCCTTCTGAAGAGCTGATAACGCTTGTTCCCTTCACATGCGGGTTCAATCTATCTGGCAACCCGGCAATCAGCTTGCCCTCTGGGCGGACCTGCGACGGCTTGCCGATTGGGTTACAGATCGTCAGTCGCCCTTTTATGGAGGTCGGTTTGCTCAAGCTTGCCATGCAATTTCAAAAGCTGACGGACTGGCATAAAAGGCGCCCATCTCTGTAAAGCCCCCTCACCCTAAGCTCGCAGAAGTATCAAGCTAACTTCTAAATTCGGCTTTCCCGGACCGAGGGCACGGTGGTTTGTAAAGTCGGCATTACCCCTAACAGCGGCCACTGCGGAGAGAGGGCCCTCGAGTCCCAATCATCCCTGTGAGGCAAATCACTTCAGATAAAGAATTCAGACACCTGAAGGGATCTATCATTCAACAATGCCCCAAATCCGTGTGTGACGAACCAAACAGTTTTGGTCTTACGAAGCCTACGATGCCAATTTATGTCCCTATCGCCTGGCGTCCCATTAGGCGTTTTAGGATCGGCACAAGGGCGAGCAGGATCAGGGCCGAAGCAATACATATCAAACCGTAATCGATGAAGGCCTCTTCGTAAATGACGCGAGAGTCCTCTAGATCGGTTTCCGACGGCACATGTGCCCAGCCGGAAATGAGGCCCGCAAGATAGTCGGAGATGGCGTGAGAGAGCATCCACAGCCCCATGGCAAACCCTCTTAAACGCTGTGGAGCCAAGGCGGCTGCCATTGCCAAGCCAATCGGGCTCAGGCAAAGTTCACCCATCGTGAGCAGCAGAAAATAAAGAACGACTCTAAAGAGCGATCCGTCATTCTCAACCCCACTGAACAGGCCATCCATGCTCAGCACACCATAACTGGCGGCCAACAACATCAGTCCAATGGTAAACTTGCCGGGAATGGAAACGGCACGTCCTACAGTGGCCATGCGGCGCCAAACCAGGGCAAATATTGGTGCCAAGATGAGAACAAAGAACGGGTTTAAAGAGCCTACATCGGACGGCGGCACCAGGATGCCCGAAACCTCCAAGTCCACCTCGCGCGCAATGTAAAGGACGACCGAGGCATTGCTTTGCTGATAGAGGATGCCGAAGATGACTGCGAAAAAAACGAGAATTAAAAAGGCGTAGAGCTTCTTGCGGATCACCCGCGTTTCACCAACCATCTCGAATAGGAAATAGCCAAAAAAACCAGCGGAAAAGACGGCTAAGATCTGTCCCCCAACAAGATTGAACCTGATTAGGAAGGCAGTCCCCACAATGGCCAACATGCAAGCGCCACCAACGGCCAAAACCGCCGAGACACGACGTCCCGCATCACCTCTCAGTGGCGAGGCTTCGGGCACGATCCCTCTCCGATCATAATGTCGCCGACCGGCCAAGAATACGACCAACCCCAAGGTGGCTCCTACCCCGGACAAACAGAACGCAACTTTATAGTCGATCTGGGTTGCTAAAATGCCGGCACCCACAAAGGCCAACAGCGAGCCGCAATTGATTCCCATATAGAAGTAAGTGAAGCCACTGTCCCGCCGCGTATCGTGCTCATCATAAAATGAACCGAGCATGGCGGCTATGTTCGAACCGAAGAAACCGCGGCCGACCGCTGCTGTCGCTAGGGCCACGAAGAGGCCCCAATTCGAATCGCTGAGCAGCAGGAAGTAACCCAGGCTTACCATTAGTAGACCCGTGCAAATACAGTTGCGAAAACCCAGCAACCGGTCGGCGAGAAGGCCTCCAGCAACATCACTCAAATAGGCAAATGCGACATAGGTTCCAAAGATAAGGAACGCCTCGCTGTCCGCAAAACCAAGCTCTCTGGTAAGGTAGAGTACGAAAAGCGCCAATGTGTTGTAGAACGCAAAAGACGCAAAGCCCTGCGTCGCCAGCAGATAGTAAAGTGCCTTTGGCTGGGCCCTAGGTCCTTCGGACAAAGTGTTTGATCCAGAATCTGATGATGTTTGAGACTTTTTTGATTTTTGAATTGGGCCGGCCCATATCGGTAGTCTAGATTGACTGTTAGAGCATGGTTGGCCTTTGGTCTAGCAGGATCATCACCAGTCGGGCGGAGGGTGCTAACTTCTTTTCACGGCGAAAATCGCGGAATTGATCCATAGGCAGGCAGTCTCTTTGAAAGGCCTAATCTTGCAGACAAGTCAAATAGACCGGATATAATCGACTCTGCCAGATTTCGATTGGTCTTTCCTTACCGTCTCCTAAGCCAACATGCCAACCAAAGCTGACCGGGCAAAATCGTGTCGAAAAAGGGCGATGGCATCAATCAATCAAATGCCCAACGGGCCACCCCCGTGCTCGGGTCAGTATGTCCAGGAGACAGATTTCGCGGCTCAATATTCGCCCAATCGTAAAGAGACTGTTGTTTTTATCACCTAGGCCCTGGGCAGCTTCTGTCTGCTAGTCGAGCAATTCCATCGCGTCAACTTCGAGCGCCAAAGAGAAAAAACGCTCAGTTATGGCATCACGCAATTGCGCCGCACGTTTGAGCGGCGTCTTGCTGAAAAGAGCATGAACTTTAACCGGAATGGCTGTGCAGTGTAGGGCGGCGAGACGGAAATCATCCCAGGCGTCTGCCTCTCTATAGTCCACCACACCCGACCGGCAGAGCGCATCGTGCCAATGCATTGCAATCTCACGGTGGCGCAACGCCTTTTCTTGAACAGGTTCGCTGCCGCCATAGACGCGGGCTATGTCGAAAGCAGGCATCGAGCGCGTAACCAGCTGCCAGTCAAGCAGGATAACCTCGCCCTCATGCTCGCCCTGGCCGAAGAGGACATTATCGGCTCTTAAATCGCCATGGACGATGGAATGCGGGCGCCGCGCGATCCGCTCCTCAAGCGCGCCGATATGGTTGACCATGAACGCGCCAAGCTTTCGCCCGTCTGGCCCCAGGCGGAGACCATAAACCTCCTCAAATTCCGGCCAGGCCTCAGCAAAACTATCGAGATTGAAATGGTCAAGGGTCGGCGCCCAGTTGAACTTGGCCAATTTCGGGCTGTTCCAGAAGGCGGCATGGACAGGAGCGACCGCATTGATCACATGGTTGACCTGTTCATGGGACAGGCCGACGACCTGGTCCCCACCCTTGAAATGCGACAGGTCCTCCATCACCAGCGCAGCGCTGTCAGCGTCCGCATCTGCGAAATAGATATTGGTGAGCCGTGCGTCGGTTTCTCCTGCGACATCTGCATAAAACCGCACCTCGCGCACGAAACCATTCAGATTTGCTTCCGCTTTCCGAGATTCCTCGTTATCAGGCCTGATCTTAACGACGAAGCTTTCCGGCAGGTGCGTCGAGGCGCCGGATCTTGTCGTCTCGACCCTGAGCGTCTGGCTTAGAAAACCTCGATCGTCGCCGATGGAGGTATGTTTCAGATCCAGCACCGGATTATCGCGGTGATCCGGAAAAACGTGCAGATTGAGCCAATCAGGCGTGATATCGTCAAGGCTGCGCGGTATGCGGGCAATTTTAGTCATGGGGCCTCAAGTCAAGACTTTTCGATTTGATGTTGTAGCTTACACAAGCGTTGGAGCCGCACCAAGCATAGACGTTAAACAAGAAGGCACTGTCAGGCTTATGCGAACTGGTCTCCGTTTTCTTTGAAACCGGGCCGCATTAGACTGATGGTATGGACGCCCCTCACGGCTTCGCGATGAGCCAAACTGGAGCGTTTTGAACAATCCAGAAGGAGGAGAGGTCCATGACCAATATTACGGCAGCCGGATTGGATCTGGCAAAATCGGTGTTTCAGGTTCACGCTGCGGACCAGAAGGGCCGACCGGTTTTTCGTAAGTAGCTACGCCGGCGGCATCGTCGAACTGCCTCTCAGGAAAACCAAGACCAGTTCGCATTAGCCGACACCACCAGAATCGCCAATAGAATGCCTGTAAAGCGCGAAAAGAGGCTTTCCAGCTTATGGCTCTCGGTAATTGTATTGGACAGACCCGCTTACTGGGGATTTTCAGACACGAAACACGTCTGGGCCGCGATGGCACTTATTGCCACGAAAATACCCGTGGATATTCTGAGGCTGCTCTGGCTTAGTCACTCACTGCATCAATTCCGCTACGTACTCTCGATGGAATCGGACATAGCCGTTCTCAGTTTTTTGCAGATGTGGGCGTGTTAGTTGGTGGAGATTGGGTAGTCGGTAGAACGGGACCGCCGGAAAGGCGTGATGTTCGGCGTGAAAGGGCATGTTCCAAGCGATCTTACGAATGACCCAGTTAGTGAAGGTTGTCCGGCTATTCTCAAACATATTCGATTCCTGTGGGCAGCCGCCATGCTCGGCCATCAAATAGAGTCGCAAGAAGGGCTGTCCAAGAAGCGCCGGCAGCACCCAGGCATAGATCAAAGCCGCAGAGCCGAACGCCACGGACATCAATCCGATCAGGCTATAGAGAAGGATCATAATCTGGGCCTCCTTGCGAACCGTGACCCGCCCTGATCTCGGAACAAAAGCATCATCGCAATGTCCGAAGGTGTTTCGAAGCAGTGTCAGAACCTGGTATCGCCATACTGGCAGACCCGAAATGTGCACAAGGAACCCCAACAGTGTCTCGGGCTTCGCTTCCCGAAGTTCCGGGTCTCTTTCAGGGTCTTGTGTGTGCCGATGGTGCTCGAAGTGAAAATAGCGGAACCATTCCGGGGGCAGCACGATGAGCATTCCGCAAATGCGGGCAACCATTTTGTTGAGCCATACTTTCTCGAAAGCCGTGCGATGGGAAGTTTCGTGCAAAAGCGTGAATAGAAAAACGATAAGCAGCCCTTGCGGGAGCAACAGCAGCGGCCAATAGGGTACCTGTGCGACAATCAATGCGCCGAAAAGCAGGATGAAACCCCAATGCCCTGCCAAATGAGCCAATCCCTGCCGATCAGATTTCCGAACGAGATGAGCGCGCTGTTCCGCCGACAATGATCGGATGACGGTGCGATGATCCATTGAAAGATTCTCCATAAGCGCTTTGCGACGGGTTTCTAAAAACGCTTATCAAAAATTTTTTCTTTATAAAAACAACTTTTTCTGATTTCTTAATAAGATTAACTTTTCTATTGGACTGTCACCGTGCCCCACTCCTTATCCCTTAAGGGCTTGCAAGCCCTCGAAGCCGCTGCGCGTTTGGGAAGTTTCGCGGCTGCCGCCGAAGCGCTCTCGGTCTCGCCGGCCGCGGTGAGCCAGTTGATCCGTGGCTTGGAGGATCAGGTGGGCCGCAAGCTGTTTCACCGAATCAACCGCGGGATCACACCAACAGAGGCGGGACGCGAAGTCTTGCCGCGCCTGAGCATCATTTTTGATGAACTGCGAAGCGTATCGGGTCAGCTTACAGGAGGCGGTGGTCGGCCAAGTATGACCGTTTCAGTGCCGCCGTCCGTTGCAACGGGTTGGTTGTCGACGCGGATACCCGAGTTCATCCTTGACCATGGTCCTGGCAATATTTCGATCCGCGGTGAAGAAGACCCGGTTGCCTTCGAGCGAGATTCAATTGATGTGAGAATGACCTACGGTCGCTTTCACTATCTCGACCATTCGACCGAGGAGATCGCGACCGACTGCGCCGTTCCCGCCTGCTCACCTGCTTTCCTAGCGCGCTATGGACCCTTCGAGACCGCAGAGCAATTATTGAATGCGCCCTTGATTCATACGGATTGGGGACCTTCCGCTGCTACTTTTCCAACCTGGCGCAGTTGGTTTGAGGCGGCTTCTGTGCTTCCAGAAAAACAGATCGACGGTGGTATGAGCGCCAATTCATCCAAAGCGGCCATCGACTTGGCTATCAACGGTTTGGGTATCGTCCTGTGTCAGGGTTTTTTTGCGACGGGGCCCATCAATGAAGGCTTGCTGGTCCAGCCCATCGAAAAGCCAGTAAGCCTCGCACAACCCTATTGCCTGACAATCCCGCAGAGGAGCGCCACGAGATCTATTGTGAAGGTTTTCAGGACTTGGTTTATTCAACAATGTCTCGCCTCGATCATCGCGCCTTTGGCGTCACCCTTGACCCGGCCGATGCCTATCGCTTCACCCACGACGAGTAAGTGACGGCCTCTCGGGGCTTGAAGGTCAAGCTTTCGCGTCGGCTCGATTGGTTGGTGGTCGCTGCTCACTCCGACGGCAAAATTGGACCCTGTGGACAACACGGTGGACGGGGCTTCTACAGCCTGGGCAAGTACCATCGGTGGGTCCGAGCTAAACACTGTCTGGACCGATGCCGATTTTGATGCCTCTCAGCCGGCCTTCTGTTATGCCAGGATTATCGAGATACCGATCCCGCGTTGGATCGCCTGTGACGCAATCGGGTTTGACGTTTAGATGTAAAGCGAGCGACCCCAAGACGACCCAAGAAGGTTCCTACACTTCGCCCATTGGGTACTCGCCAGGGCCATAAGTGGATTAGCCTGTCAGCAGGCCTTCAGGTTTCCTCGTTAGACAGAAGGATGCATCTCCAAACTAGCGATATGCAGCAAAGCCAGATGCCCGCTTCGGGTCATTTCTTTCCTATGGGACCGCCTCAAACTTGTGTCCGGCTCAGGGGGAATAACAGCCTGCGCTAAAACGGCTGCCCGACGTGTGATTCTAGCCAGAATCGTACAATATTGGGCGATCCGATTTGGAATAGGCCAGATCGCCCATTGAGTCCCGGCACTAGCTGGCTTGTTTCGTGTTCATGAATGTTCGAAGATAAAAATCCGGGATCGTTTGATTGAAAACCATGGCAGCTATGATTTCTAGAGCAACTTTTGGATTTTTGTTGTTGGCAGTGATGGCGGGATGCTCAGGTCAAACCGACGGGGTCGAGCCGGTGACGCCTTTTGATATCAATCGCTACGGTGGTGATTGGTATGAAATAATGCGGCTAGACCATAGCTTCGAGCGGGGACTGACAAACGTAACAGCAACATATCAGATAAGAGATGACGGTTCGGTGAGCGTCCTTAACAAAGGCTTCAATCGCGAAGCCTGCGAATGGGACGAGGCCGAAGGTATCGCTCGTTTCCAAGGCGATAGGTCTGTCGGTAGCCTATCTGTGACATTTTTTTGGCCATTTTCAGGCGCTTACAACGTGTTCGAACTTGACCAAGAGAACTACAGCTTTGCCGCTGTAGCCGGACCGTCCCGGAATTATCTCTGGATCTTAGCGCGGCAACCAGATTTGCCAATCGCAACGAGGAACCAATTGGTCGCAAGGGCGCGTGATCTGGGCTTTCCAGCCGATGAACTGATCCTTGTTGACCATAGCGACCCTTTTTGCCAGCCAGCAGGGTAGCCCCTGTCAGACTAGATAAATGTGACCAGCTGATAACGCGCACTGCCTTATACTTCTAGCCCTTATTGCCGAATTTTTTCTGGCAACGTCCTACTTTGCAGCTCTCTAATCGGGATCTGCAACAAAAAGGACTCGGCGATATCCTTCGATCTGACAATGCCCTGAGAATCTATGGAACTCGGGAATTAAAATCGCAAATATGCTCGTGGACGCTGGTCAAGGTGAACGGCTAGTCAACAATCCCTATGGGGTTCAAAAAGGACAAGAGGTATGTTTACTTCCGCTTGGAAGCAAAAGCGGAAGACAAGGAAGTGCCTGTCTAACGGACAGTTTCGCAGGCAATGCGGATTTTTCTCGGTAGATTGCTGACTCTTGTAAAACTGCCAGCCATCAAGAGCAAATAAAGTTGGTTGCACTCGCCCGCAACAAAAAACAATGGCTTGGCGCCAAACCGCTAAGCCGATTTTCTATGTCCATACTGTGTCCGAGAATGCAAGGGTGGAGAACCTCCAAAAAGCCATCGGCTCTGAGATGCCCGGAACAAAAGGTTGATAACAGGTCTTTGGCCGCTAACACTGGCCAGACTATGGGCCCAGTCATACCCCCTGATGGCAGCACCCGTACTTTCGCACGACCGAGTGTCGTTGATACTTCCGCGATTGCGCGGGTTGCTGGGCCTGGACTAGCCGTGCCAAAGAAGGCCGCTTTCCCCAAACCGGTCTCGCTCCAACCATCGCGTCTATCGACGAATTACGAACATTCAAGTGGCACAAAGAGCGGGACTGACTCGCAAAGAAATCTTGGAGGCATTCAGCCATCTGCCGCAGGAAAAACAGGTTTCAGTCCAGGATTGGAGCCTGGTTGCTTCCGCTTGGCGAGACAACCTTGATGCCCGATTAGTTCATCTCCTGGCGCTGTGCGACAAGCTCTCTGACTGTATCGGTTGCGGCTGCCTTAGCGTTACTCAGCGCTCCTAAGTGAATAAGGATGACTAGCTTGGCAGCAAAGGACCCGGTCCTCATTTAATTTAGAACATGGATTCTCGTCGCACCGATGAATGACCGATATCACCCTGAAAGTTGAAAGCTAAGAGCAAAGCGGCTTCGGCAAGTTTAGGCCCGAAGCCGGACCTCTTCTCAAATCAGCAGAAGTCAAATTGGCCGAAGCGCCCTCACGGATCGGACACCGACCACGACCAAAGAGCCCCAGTGGTCAGAGGCGTTTAAGACATTTACCAATTTTATGAATTGGCAAGATCACGACCAATAAAGTCGGTAAGAGATCATTCAGGCGGCGTTCTGCAGAAGTAATGGAACGCGTTTGCCCTGAAGCATCATGTGGTCGCGCATGAGCTGCGCGGCTTGTTCGCCGTCCCCGTCAAAGATGGCAAGCATGATCTCTCGATGCTCCTCGACGGACTTTGGCAGGCGTCCCCTGATCTTGTAAGGCATCGACCGATAAGGATTGATACGGATCTCGATCTGGCCCAGCTGCGCAATAAGCCAGGCGTTTTTTGATGCCGCATGGATCGCGCTATGAAATTGAAGATTTGCGGCGGCGTATGTGCGGGCATCCTCGTTTTCGGCGGCTATCACACAGGCCTGCAAACCCTCTTGGATGGCGCCCGCGGATTCGTCGACCAAGCGGTCGGAGGCAAGGCGGCACGCAAGCCCCTCCAATTCGGCCGATACTTCAAAAAGGTCGATCAATTCGCGAGTTGAAAGCACTCGAACGAATGCGCCCTTACGCGAGCGCGTTTCCAGCAACCCGGTGTCGACCAGCGATCGAACCGCTTCACGCACCGGGGTTCGGGACACCTTAAAGCGTTCGGCCAAGGCAGCCTCTTCAAGCTGGTCACCTGGATTGAGAATTCCTGTGTGGATCTCGTGTTTCAGCACTTGAATCAATTGGTCCGCAACGCGCGCCATTTCAAACCCTTCAGCTTCGACGAATTTGTGAATTCTTCTCACCATCACAATACGCAAAGAATTTTCTTGCATCAATATATTTCCTATGTGTATACATATAAATCTTATATGCACTCACATAGGAACCCAGTCATGCGACTTACATACAAATCACTCATCGCTGCAGCCTGCGCCTCCTTGATTTCAACAGCTGCGCAGAGCGCCGAACTCCGTTTATCTCACCAATGGTCAACGAATGACGTTCGCCACGCCGTCGCGCAAATCGTCGCCGACGAGGTCGCGGCGGCAAACGTCGATCTTGAAATCAAGATTTTCCCATCAAAATCACTGTTCAAGCCACGGGAGCAGTATCGGCCGTTGAGCCGCGGTCAACTGGACATGACCGTGTTTCCGCTGAGCTACGCGGGTGGCCAACAGCCGGCTTTCAACCTGACCCTCATGCCTGGTTTGGTGAAAAATCACGATCACGCGGCGCGGCTTTCAAAATCTCCCTTTATGGACGCATTAGAGGACAAAATGGCCGAGGACGACGTCATGGTCTTGGTCCACGG
>JBCCHN010000094.1:0-20053 GCA_039028695.1 Pseudomonadota bacterium | reverse complement strand
TGGTGATCGTGATGAGCATCTGCAGCGTGAGCCATACCTAAACCCCCCTTATTGCGCGCCGGCCGACGTGGCACCGGACGTTAGGGCAGCCACCCCAACCTCGGGCACATCGATTTCCCGCACCGGCATATCGTTGCGCGCATATTCCTCTTGCGCCTGTTTGACCCAGGTATCGAATTCCGACTTGGACACCATCTTAATCATGATGGGCATATAGGCGTGGTTGGTGCCGCACAGCTCGGAACATTGGCCGTAGAATGTCTGTCCGGCATATTCCTCGGGAATGTAAGCCCAGGTCTCGTTGATCCGCCCCGGCACCCCATCCAGCTTCAGACCGAAGGCGGGCACCGCAAAGTTGTGCAGCACATCCGCGGCCGTGATCAAAAAGCGGATATTGGTGTCCACCGGCAAGACCATCGCCGTATCGGTCGCCAAGAGGCGCGGTTGGCCGGGCTCCAAATCTTCCTCGGGGATCATATAAGAGTCGAATTCGAAATTCTCATGATCCGGATAGGCATAGGACCAGTACCACTGCTTCCCAATGGCTTTTACCGTGAGATCCGCATCTTCAATCCGGTCAGAAAAATAAAGCAGCTTAAACGAGGGCACGGCGATGACCACCAGAATGATGATGGGAATGACCGTCCAAAGAACCTCGATCAAGGTGTTGTGGGTGGTGTTGGAGGGGTTTGGATTACGCTTTTCCGAAAAGCGCCACATCACATAGATCAGCAAGGCCAAAACAAATAGGGTAATCAGCGTGATGACCCATAAGAGCACATTGTGAAAATCGGCAATGCGCTCCATGGTCGGGGTGACCGCCGGCTGAAAGCCCAGTTGCCAATCTTGCGGTACATTTTGCACCTCCTGCGCAGCAGCCATTGTGGAGAGGAAAACCCCACTCAGCACAGCTGCGAGCCCGCCGACAACCGAGGCCCAGACCGTCGAGATCACCTTTTTGAAAAAGGCCATATCCTTGCTTCCCATCTCTTGTGCAACAAACAGCAAGCCGCAAAACGGCCGCTCATACTCCATCACACGGCGTCGGGATCCCCCCGCACAAACGCCCTAATCCAGACCAGGCAACCTATACCAAGGCCCTCGCCCTCACAAGTACACTAAGCCCTTCTAAAGTCACCCGCATTCCAATTATCGCCGGATTCCAACCCCTCAGCCCAGAATAGCACTGCCGTTTTGCGACAAAATGCCGCAATTCCTCGCTGATAGCGGGCCTGTCCAGGCGACAGATCGTCGCATGAAAAGTCCGGAAATCCGCCGAATTTTGTCCATTGTTTACAGTTTTGTTTACCACTGGTGCCTAGACTTTCCAGCTTGTGCCACCACTCAGGCAGGACATTTTTGGAAAAGGCTACGCAACCCCATCAATTTGCCGATGACGGCTCACGGCTGGAAGATCTACAGATCTTGGTCTTTGTGCAATCGCGAGGAACCCGCGCCCTTCTCGGCACCATCCTTGGAGCCTTGCGGGTGCACAAGGTGTCTTGGTCTGACACTCTAAGTGATTGTATGGCGCGGATCGAGCAAAGCCCACCGGACATCTTGATCGCTGATAGCCGGTCAATTCGGTCAAGCGTCAACTCTGAGGAAAGCGCAACCAACGCTGCTCCGCATCATGAATACTGGCCCGACGAATTGTTGCCTGACGGCCTCAAGCTGCTTAAATGGATTCGGCAAGACCCTGCCGCTGCCTATGCGCAAACGCCCGTGATTCTGCTCAACAACTCGGACCTAACCGCAGAGCGCCTGATCCAAGCGGCACAAAATGCAGGTGCCCATGACGTCCTGGCCAAACCCCTGTCCATGGACGCCTTGCATGGGAGTCTTACCCAGCTCATCCACCGCCCACCGGCATTTGTCCGAAGTGACAGTTATTTCGGACCGGATCGCCGTAAGACCCAGCGAACCAGCGGAGACCCTGAGCGGCAACAAGGCGCCTTTCGCCGCCGTACGGACGGGATCGCCGAGACGATCGCCGGTTGATCCCTTAACGCGCCTCTTGAGCGGATCTCTTTGGCAGGCCTCAAGGATATTTCATCCGCATTTGTTTGTCTTGGCCCGCCAAGATCCCTACATTTGAGCTTTCTCGAGCCACATGAGGGCGCGGCGTACGCGCAATTTGTCCAGCATTAGAGCGGCCTGGAAGCTTCAGCAAAAGGGCCAAATGCGAAAACGGAGTATGGAGGAGCCCCCAAATGTCACATGTCGCCGCCACGGATGACCTATTTTATAACCGGGCCGGATTGGATCAAAAACGGTTGGAGGGCATCGTGGATGAGGCCTTGGACGGCGCAGACGATGGCGAATTGTATTTGGAATACCG
Source organism: Pseudomonadota bacterium (assembly GCA_039028695.1). Taxonomy (GTDB): domain Bacteria; phylum Pseudomonadota; class Alphaproteobacteria; order Kiloniellales; family Kiloniellaceae; genus JANQKX01. The sequence goes on along the minus strand of JBCCHN010000094.1, from coordinate 17,712 downwards.
CCAGTCCGAGGGACTGGCTTTTGACGACGGGCACCTGAAAAGCGCCTCTTTCGACACCACACAAGGCTTTGGCCTTCGTTCCATTTGCGGCGAGGCGGCGGGATACGCCCACGCCTCGGACCTTTCGGAGGAGGCCATTAAGCGTGCCGCCCAAACAGTCCAGGCGGTTCGCAGCGGCCACAGCGGCACCATGAGCGAGGCCCCGGTCGGCACCAACCGCATGCTTTATAGCGATGTGAATCCTCTGGGCGAGGTGCCATTCGAGACCAAGGTGAAGCTCCTCACCGAAATTGACGCCTATGCCCGCAGCAAGGACGACAGGGTTGTGCAGGTGAGCGCCTCGCTGGCGGGAGAATGGCAGGCTGTTCAAATCCTGCGCCAGGGAGGCGGCCAAGCGGCCGACATCCGCCCGCTGGTAAGGTTGAATGTTTCCGTTGTGGTGGCCGAGGGGGATCGCATGGAAGCCGGCGGCTACGGCGGCGGCGGGCGCTTCGCCTACGATAGCCTGTTGGAGGCCGAATACTGGCAAGCCGGCGTGGACGAAGCCCTGCGGCGGGCCCTGGTAAATCTAAATTCGGTGGCCGCCCCGGCAGGCGAAATGCAGGTGGTTCTGGGCCCGGGTTGGCCGGGCGTTTTGCTGCACGAGGCGGTGGGGCATGGCCTTGAAGGGGATTTTAACCGCAAGAAGACCTCTGCCTTTTCGGACCTGATTGGTCAGCAGGTGGCCTCGCCTGGCGTCACCGTCGTGGATGACGGCACCATGACCGATCGCCGGGGATCCTTGACCATCGACGATGAGGGCACCCCGACCCAGGCAACCACACTGATCGAAAACGGCATTTTGACCGGCTACATGCAGGACCGCCAGAACGCCCGCCTCATGGGCATGGCCCCCACCGGCAACGGCCGACGCGAGTCCTACGCTCATATCCCCATGCCCCGCATGACCAATACAATCATGACCTCGGGGGACCACGAACCTGGCGAGATCCTGTCGGCCGCCAAAAATGGTCTTTACGCCGTCAACTTCGGCGGCGGCCAGGTGGACATCACCTCGGGCAAGTTCGTCTTCTCCTGCACCGAGGCCTATTTGATCGAGGACGGCGTGATCGGCGCGCCGGTCAAGGGCGCCACGCTGATCGGCAATGGGCCGGAAGTGATGAAAAAAGTCTCCATGGTCGGCAACGACATGGCCCTGGACGATGGCGTGGGCACCTGCGGCAAGGACGGCCAAGGGGTTCCGGTCGGGGTTGGGCAACCCACCATTTTGATTGATGGCATAACCGTGGGCGGAACGGCCGCCTAAAAGCGATTGCCGCCCACTGGCTCGCTCCTAGGGTGTGGCTTTTAGCTATTTAGGAAAAAATTTTCCTAAAGTTTTAAGAAAAACAATTCAATTAACCAGTTGTTAAGACTTGGGCTGTCTTAATGAAGGTCCTAACGCTATCCCACTTTATCCTTAGAGCCGCCTCGTGCGGCTCTCTTTTTTTGTCCGGGTCCATGTATCGCTTTATCAGCCCCGGCGCTTCAATGGTCTCGCGCCATTTTCAGGACAGTCGCTCTGCATACCACCTTGCGAAGGCAGCCACGTTGGGCTCCAGGTTGGGCTCGAAACGGCCTTGCTGGGCGAAGGGGGATTTGAGGCCCCGATGCTGGTTCTCCAAGGCCGGAAGGTCTTCCGCCAGCGCCGCGTCGAAGCGGTGATAGTACTGCGCGGCAATCTCCTCGAAATCCGGACGCGCGACCGTATCTCGGTGAAAACAGATGCTCTGGACCACATGACAACGGTCAGGGTCCAATGGATAGGCCTCGTAAATCCATAGACTGTCCGTACCGGCGGCGAATGTCATATTGGGGAAGACCCAGGAATAGCGCACACCGGTTGCGGCCCGCCCCTTCAGATCTGGCATAGGCGGCAAGGCATAGGCCTGTTGCGCGTCCAAGAGGGCACCTGTGCCCTCGGTCACACCGAATTGGCTGGCGTAAGCACCGGTGGTGACGTCCGGCGCCTCGGGCGGGCTATAGACCCCAGCGATGGACGTGGGATGGACGAAGGGAAGATGGTAATACTCGTTGAATACCTCCAAAAAGGCCTTCCAATTACAACCCACCTCAAAGCAGCGACGACGAGAGACGACCAGGCTGTCCAAGGGCCAATCGGCATGTCGCGCCGCGAAGTCGCCAAGATGGCGGTCAATGTCAACAGCCTGCTGGTCAAGGCAAATAAAGAGAAAGCCGCCAATATCGGCCGCCTGAAACTCAATCAAGCCATAGTCGGCACGTTGGAAGCCCTCGGCCCTCTCCATATGGGGCGTACCGACCAGACGGCCATCCAAGGCATAGCTCCAACAGTGGAAGGGACAGCGGATGCCCCGGCAATGGCCCTGTCCCTCCAACAAGCGCGCACCACGATGCCGGCAGGAGTTGGCGAATACTCGGATCTGATTTTCTTTGTCCCGCAAAACGATCAGGGGCAGCCCTGCGATATCATGGGTTTCGTAGTCACCCGGCCGCTCAAATCGGCTGGTCCGACCGATACCGATCCACTGGTTGCGAAAGATCCGCTCAACCTCGAGGGCCAAGACCTCCGGATCCCAATAGCAGCGAGGCGGCAGGGAAAAGGCGGATTGAGCCGGCGCATTGCAGGCCTGCAGCTCGGCGAAGAGGGAAGTGTTTTTCATCCCATCCGAGGCGAGGGAAATTTGGCTTGTCATTTTTTCCGGCTTTCCATGCTTTTCAAAATTACAGACCAAAGTCTAGGCTATTACGCATGTGACAATGGCGCGACAAGGAAGTCAATCTTCGGCTATGCCTCGGTATCCCCAGCAAAACGGACTGCATTCCATTTCTTAAGAGTGCCGCTGAGCAAAATTCCCTTAGCAAGACCTGTCGATTATCCCCAGTGCACTTGCGCTCATGGCTCAGCACTCAGGCTTCTAGGGGGAAACCGTCCTGCATAACAGTCTTGCAATTCCGATTAATTCAAACTCGAGTCAAACCGGCTAGAATACAGGCGGCGAAGGGCTTTTAGCGGGAACTAAGCGGCAGCATGAATTGCCTGGCTGACCACTTATCCGAAACCGACTCTCAAGCGGCACTAGAAATTTGATCCAACAGGTCGGACAACAAAAAAGGTTCAGTGATCATAGCATCATGACCCGTCTCCAGCTCATGGATGGTAAATCCCAGCTTTTGAGCCTTGGGCGCCCCTGTATCGCTTAATCCGTAGTTGGGCTTGCTGCAGATGATATAATCGCCCGGCAAGCCAGCTCCCTGAGCCCGCGTCAAGCAGGCGATGTCCTGGTAACTCTTTACCGGATGGGGTGTCAGGCGCGACTCGGTAGAGCGCGCGAGACCGTTATCCAAAATGCCCAAGGTCCGGCCACTGGGCGAGGGAAAACAGGGCACACCCCGGACATCGACAAGATTTGCGAGACGGGAAGAGACCACATCTTCCGCCAGAAGGTCGAAGGTCGAGCAGCCACCAATGGCCAAATCCGAGTCCAGAAGAACCAAACGACAAAACCGTTCCGCGATCTCGTCAACCACCAGGGTGGCGACAATTCCGCCGAAGCTGTGCGCAACCAGGATGACGTCGCTTAGATCTTCTGCCAGCAGGTGATTGACGATGTCTTGTCGAAAGGTGTCTAGGCCCACCGAAGAGGTTAAGAGGTGAGCGCGCTCACCCAGACCGGTAAGTGTCGGCCGGGTTACCCGATGCCCGCGACCCGACAGCACCGTCGCCGACTTTTCCCAGCACCAGCCGCCGTGCCAAGCGCCATGCAATAGGACAAAAGTGGCCATGGGTTTTCGCCTGGCCGATACGCTAATAGGCGCACTCGGTGAAGATGGGGTCAATTACCTGGCCCCAGCGTTCGTCGTAGTCTTGGAGCAGATACTCAGCCGGGCTCCAGCCCGTTTCCACCCGGGTGCGCAGGAGGTCGAGGAACCCGGTCTCGTCATTGCCGGTTCCATCCACGCGCGCCCGGTTCTTGAGGCCTAGGCTGGCCAGAGCGACCACCTGACCGGCCAACTCCTTCAAGGGGCGTCCGCGAAATTTGGTGTGCAGGGCACGGTAGGGAACGTCCTCGCGCAGATACACATGGTCCTCATGGGTCCAGTCCTTCACCAGATCCCATGCCCCGTCCAGCGCTTCTTGATCATAGAGGAGGCCGACCCACAGGGCCGGCAGGGCACAAAGCCCCTTCCAGGGACCGCCATCGGCGCCGCGCATTTCCAAAAAACGCTTGAGGCGCACTTCCGGAAATAGGGTCGAAAGATGATCCGCCCAGTCGCTGGTAGTGGGGATTTCCCCCGGCAGGGCCGGCAATTCACCCTTCAAAAAGTCGCGAAAGGACTGGCCGCTGGCATCGATATAGGTGCCGTCGCGATAAACAAAATACATAGGCACGTCGAGCACGTGATCCACGTAGCGCTCAAAACCCATCCCATCATCGAACACAAATGGCAATATGCCGCAACGGTCGGGGTCCGTGTCGGTCCAGATATGCGAGCGGTAGCTTAAGAAGCCATTCGGCTTACCGCCGCTAAAGGGGGAATTAGCGAACAGCGCAGTGGCGATCGGCTGGAGCGCCAAACTGACTCTGAACTTTTTCACCATGTCGGCTTCGGATTGGTAATCCAAGTTCACCTGAACCGTGCAGGTTCGAAACATCATGCTCAAGCCTAGGGTGCCAACCTTTTCCATATAGGCAGACATGATATTGTAGCGGCCCTTGGGCATCCAGGGGATGTCTTCGTGCGCCCATTTCGGATCAAAGCCCAGGCCCATCATGGCCGCTTTCATGGGCTCGGCGACCTGCTTGACTTGATGCAGGTGGGTATGGACCTCGTTACAGGTCTCATGAATGTTTTCAAGGGGGGCGCCGGAGAGCTCGAATTGGCCGCCCGGCTCCAAACTGACCGAGGCCCCATCCATGCTTAAAGCGATGACATTTTCACCTTCGTAGACCGGCTGCCAGCCGAACTGCTCCATCCCCTTTAGCACCGCCGAGATGCTGCAATCACCGTGGTAAGGCAGGCGGCGAAAGTCTTCCAATGAATAGGCGAACTTTTCGTGCTCGGTGCCGATACGCCAATCTTCTGGGGCCTTACAGCCCTCTTCCAAATAGGCGATCAGCTGCGCTTTATCCGTAATCGGCGCGCCCTTTGAACTAGGAGGTGCGGACATGGAGGTTCCCGACTGCTGTCAATTTTTTCACATTTAAGCGCCCGAGCCGGAATTTCCAGTCCGGCCAAAAGGACGACCCTGCCTTTCACCCCGCCACGCCTGCCAGCAGCCCAATGCCATAAGGGCAGCCGTGTCGGCGCGCAAGATCCGGGGTCCCAGGCTCACCATCCTAGCAAAGGGGAGTTGTCGAAGGGCGTCAAGTTCACTTTCCGCATAGCCGCCTTCCGGTCCGCACATAACCGCCCAGCCACATGAAAGGTCATCATCGCCGGCTACAACTTCGGCGATGGCAGTTGCTGGCCCCGATTCGGCACAAATCAATAGCCGGCGTTCTCGCGGCCAGTCCGCGAGGAACGCGTCGAAAGACACGGATTCGCACACCTCCGGCAAAGTGAGTCGCTCACATTGCTCGGCGGCCTCGCGGGCGTTGGCGCGCAACCGCTCAAGGTTGATCCGACTAACGTCCGTATGGCGTGTGAAAACGGGCTGAAGCCGACTACAGCCCAGTTCAGTCGCCTTTTCGATTAAAAAGTCCAAACGCGCCCGCTTAATGGGGGCAAAGACCAGCCAAAGGTCGCTTTCAGGCGCAGGTGGGCGCCGCTGGGACTCCACAATCAGTGAACACCAGCCCTTGCCAAGCCCGTCAATGCGCGCCAGCCATTCCCCATCCTGTTCGTTGAACACGGACAAGGGAGCGCCGCGGGATAGACGCAGGACCGAGCGCAAAAAGTGGGACCGGCCATGATCCAGACCTATGGTCGCCTCGGCAAAAAGGCGTTCCGCCAGATAGAGACGGGTCGCGATTTTTTGTGAGGCACCCTGTGCAGTCATTAACCCGATTGATCCTTCGCGATTTTTTCGTTCCACCGCTTTTGCCGACCGCAAAACCGGGGTAAGACTACGCTATGAGCGATCTTTCGTCCAAAGGTGATGCGGCTGCCAGCGATATTGTGTCAGACGGCTGGGTTGTGAAACTTACGCCGACCGCAGCCCGCCCTTACATCAAACTCGCCCGCATGGACCGGCCCATCGGAACTTGGCTGTTGCTATTTCCCTGTTGGTGGTCGCTGGCACTGGCGTGGTCCGCTGCCGGCGGCTTAGACGGCGGACCAAGCGCTGCCAGCATGGCCTATTTGGCGGTTCTTTTTGCGATCGGAGCTTTGGTCATGCGCGGCGCCGGCTGTACCTATAACGACCTGGTGGACCGGGACATTGACATCCGCGTGGCTCGCACCGCCACCCGTCCCATTCCGGCCGGTCAGATTTCACCGAAAAAGGCAGCCGCTTTTTTAGCGGGCCAACTGCTCATCGGATTGGCGGTGCTGGTCCAGCTCAACGCCACGGCAATTTGGTTGGGCGTGGCCTCGCTGGGGCTGGTTTTTGCCTATCCCTTTATGAAACGCATCACCTATTGGCCCCAGGCCTGGCTGGGTCTGACTTTCAATTGGGGCGCTTTAATGGGATGGGCCGCCGTTGCTGGGGACTTGGATTGGCCGCCGGTCTTGCTCTATATCGCCGGAATTTTTTGGACTTTGGGCTATGACACCATCTATGCCCACCAGGATAAGGAAGACGATGCCTTGGTGGGGGTGAAGTCGACAGCCCTAAAATTCGGGGCCGCCACCAAACCCTGGCTGATCTTTTTCTTTGGTTCCACGGCGGTTCTCTTGTTCGCCGCCGGCTGCTACCTGTTTTTGGGTTGGCCGTTTTGGCTGGCAATCTTTGGGGTATTTGCACATTTCACCTGGCAGATTGCACGCGTCGATTTGGATAATCCGGTTGATTGCCTGACCAAATTCAAATCCAATCGGTTTATTGGTTGGATCTATCTGGCCGGAGTCGTTGCCGCAGGCCTTTTGGGGCCCGTGACCTTCGGCGTCTGAGCATAGCCATGATCGCCGATACCGACGCGGCCCGCCGAGATTTCATTCAGACCCATACAAAACTGCAAGCCCCGCCCCTAGTGCCGGAAATCCGCCTGCACTTGGCCAGCGAGGTGGTGCCCCTGTGGCAGGCCACCGAAGAAGAACTCACGCAGCAAGGACTGCCGCCGCCCTTTTGGGCCTTTGCCTGGGCCGGCGGTCAGGCCCTCGCCCGCTATCTACTCGACCATCCACACGTCGTACAAGATCGAGGCGTGCTGGACTTTGGCAGTGGCTCGGGACTGCAAGGGATTGCCGCGAAGCTGGCCGGAGCCAAAAGGGTTCTCGCCGCAGATATCGATCCTTTCGCCGCGCAAGCAGCCGCTCTCAACGCCACAGCCAACGGGGTCGAATTGGAGATCACCGAGCAAGATCAAATCGGTGCATCGGCCGGCGAATGGGATGTCATCCTAGCCGGCGATGTCTGCTACGAAGGCCCGATGGCAGAGAGCATCGAAATATGGCTACGAGATCTGGCCGCTGACGGAAAAGAGGTCCTCTTGGGCGATCCGGGCCGGACCTATTTGCCAAGACAAGGGCTCGAGCGGGTCATTGCCTATGGTGTGAAAACCAGCCGCGAGCTAGAGGATACGGATCTGAGGAACGCGGTGGTCTGGCGGGTGATGCCCACCTGATCATGTCACGATTGATTGGAGCACTAGGGACGCTCGAGAATGGTGAAATGGGGCGCCAGGGCGGGCACCGAATCCCCTTCCATTTCGGCCACCAAGGTCTGACGGAACCGCGGGTCCCGGATGGTCCGTAAGGCATGATCCCGCAAATTGGGGCCAGGCCGGTAGCGGTCACGGACAAAGGTGAGCACTTCAGCCTGGGCCAGTGCCCGGTGCGGACGCCGTGAGGCCGGCACGGCCGCCAAGGCCACCGCCTCGGCTTCCTGCGCCAAGCACCCCCGGGTGGAGAGATAAACATAAGCCTGGTCCAATTGGTCGCTGGGTCCCGCCTCCAGGCTCAAACTGATGTCATCGAGACGGCCATAAAAATAGTTTTCGCCGCCCAGCTCGGTGTCATGCATGCGCTTGAGTTGGGGGCCGTTCAACCAGGTGACATAAACCTCGACCTGAGCACCCGGTGCATGCTGAAGATTGGCGGCGATCGCGCCATACTGGGTTACATGGGCTGAATAGACCACGTCATAGTCGGCAATCATGGCTCGCGTGACAGGGATCTGGGATGCCGCTCCCGTCAGATAATCGAACTTGCGTCTGAGCTGGTCGGGCGAACGGTTGGATCCATGGCCGATCACCGGCATCCGCTTTTCGAAAAGCTCGGGATCAGGGTTTTCCAACCGGGCAAAGTCGCCATCCTGATATAGATAGGAATGGCCCGGTGCGGAAAACGGATAACCGGTGGCCAAGGCCATCAGATCATCATCGTGATCGGGTAGTGTCCAGGACATGGGTCAGCGTTACCCATGGAGACGGATTCGGCAAGAGGCGCCGGCAAGATAACAACGGTTTAAGAGCTGGCGCTTAATCGGTACAGGGCGGCGGCGCTTCGGTGTCGATGCATTCGATCCGGTAGCGAAAGTGGCAGTTATCAACGGTCTGCCAAGCGTGTTTGGCCCATTCCTCTTTGGCCGCTTCGTAAGTTACAAAGGGGCCGTACCACTCTTCATTTCCGCCGACGGTTTCCCGGAAATGGGTATCTTGATACTCACCGCCGACTACAAAATAATGCGCCATCAAAGCATGCCTTTTAAGTCATTTCGGCATCTCCCAAACCCAGAAGGGGACGGGAGAGAATCGATCAATATCGACCAAAGTTTAAGGGGATATCGATCAAATTGTATAGTCACAAAAAGGATTTGAGATAGGGTTAATCCATTAAATTTTCGAGAGAATCAAGGCACTTGGGCCTTCATTTGACAATACTTGAAGGGTCAGCACCTAAAACTTGGTGAATTTAGAAAATTTAAGGTAAAAGTCAGTAATCTCTCCGGCGGCCACAAAAAAGGCCTGTCTTATATTTAAATGCCGATCCCACGTCCCAAACCATTGATTTTCGGGATCTACGTCGAGCAAGGAACCGATCATGCCCTATGAATTGACTGGCCTTTCCATTTTCGTGGTCGTCCTGGTGGTCTTGGCGATCTTGATCGTCTTCATGGGCGTCAAGGTTGTTCCCCAAGGCAGTGAATATACGGTGGAGCGCTTTGGCCGCTATACTCGGACCTTGGCGCCCGGCCTGCACGTCATCGTGCCGGTCGTGGATCGGATCGGCGCGCGGGTTAACATGATGGAAACGGTGCTAGATGTGCCGTCCCAAGAGGTCATTACCAAGGATAACGCCGTTGTCCAGGTGGATGGCGTGGTCTTCTATCAAGTCCTCGATGCGGCAAAGGCCTCGTACGAGGTGCGCAATTTGGAGCGGGCCATCCTTAACTTGACCATGACCAATATCCGAACGGTCATGGGCTCCATGGACTTGGATCAACTCTTGTCGCAACGGGACACCATCAACGCCCAGCTTTTGCATGTGGTCGACGATGCCACCGCCCCCTGGGGGGTCAAGGTCACCCGTATTGAAATTAAGGACATCACCCCGCCCACCGACTTGGTGGACGCCATGGCCCGGCAGATGAAGGCCGAGCGGGACAAGCGGGCCAATATTTTGGATGCGGAAGGCTTTCGCCAGGCGGAAATTCTCAAAGCCGAGGGCGAGAAACGCAGCCAGGTTCTGGCCGCCGAAGGCCGCAAGGACGCGGCCTTTTTGGACGCCGAGGCCCGCGAGCGGACCGCCCAGGCCGAAGCCAAGGCGACCACCATGGTCTCGGACGCCGTGGCCTCAGGGGACCTCAATGCCCTGAACTACTTTGTCGCCCAGCAATATGTCGAGGCCCTGGGCAAATTCGCCCAGTCGGACAATCAGAAAACCTTTTTCCTGCCCCTTGAGGCAACCAATCTGATCGGCGCCATCGGCGGCATTGCCGAAATCGCCAAGGACGCCCAAAGCCAACGTGCCGCAAAGCGGGACAGCGGCCCTTGGGGCAACAGCGACGGCTCAACGTAAAGCCGATGAATAGGAGCGGATGGATTAGGATGAGTTGCAATGGAACATCTTGAGTCCATCGAATTTTGGTACTGGTGGGTTGCAGCCCTGATTTTCATTGGCTTGGAAATGCTGGTACCGGGCGCCATTTTTCTATGGCTGGGCGTCTCAGCAGGGGTCGTCGGTGCCTTGCTCTTGGTGGCTCCCGAGACCAACTGGCAGATCCAGTTCGGCCTCTTCGCCGTCCTTTCGGTCGTCTCCGCCTACACCTGGCGCGCCTATCGAAGGCGAAATCCGCCGCCGCCGAGCGATCAGCCGAGCCTCAATCGGCGCGGCCATCAGTACGTGGGGCGCAGTTTCACGCTGCAAAGCGCCATCATCAACGGGCAAGGCAAGCTGAAGGTCGACGACACCATTTGGAAAATTGAAGGCGAGGACCTGCCGAAAGGCACGCAAATTCGTGTGACCGGTGTTGACGGTACGATTTTGAAGGTCGAAGTGGCCTGAGGGGGTCGGGCCACCGCCTCGTGAAGATACTGCCGAAGTCATTCCCAGGACTTTGCAAGGATCGCGCCAACCAGCCAAGGTGTCGAAACGATCCGAAAACAGAATGTACACAACCGACGGGGATTAACCCGCAATTCGTCCGCCTAATCGGATAGAGCCAAGCGAAAACCAAGGAAACCAAAGGCAGCAGCAAAGCTTCGCTTCATCCAGCGCATGATCTTTGGGCGTGAAATGACATAGTCGCGGGCTAAAGCGGCGCCGCCCCCATAAGCTACGAACACCACAAAGGTAAGGCCCATAAAAATTATCGCAAGCAACACCATCTCAGGTGCGGCATTGGCTTGGCCCACCTCCACAAACTGCGGCAAGAAGGCCATAAAAAACAAGGAAAGCTTGGGATTTAGGATATTGAGCAAGGTGCCATTGATTGCGGTCCGAACCAGGGAAAGCGCCTTTCGCTCTTCGGTCACATCCAGGGTGCCGCCGTCTTTGAGGACACTCCACGCCATATATAAGAGATAAGCAACACCGAGAAACTTAATGATTTGGAAAGCCAGCGCACTGGTGTGGAAAATGGCTGAAAGACCAATGATACCGGCCAAGGCCGCCGGCACGATCCCGAAGGTACAGCCCAAAGCCGCTGCCACACTGGCCCTAAATCCCCGACCAAGCCCCACCGCGATCGTGTAGATGACACCTGTCCCAGGCAACAATATGACGATCAGAGAGGTAATCAAAAATTCAATGCTCATTTCTGCTCGTCTCCTTGGTGCCCTTCGCGATTAAATAATGTGGAAGTAGTCACCGTTTGCACCTTGCCACAAAGAGGCAAGGTTTGCCGGTCGGCAAAACAGTCCATCTTATCTTAAGCCTTCCGGCAAGCGGTTCCTTTGCCAAGCCGTCATTGCCTGCTACATAGTCAGGAACAGCCAACCATCGAAATACGCCCTCATGCCCTATAACTCTTTAAGGGATTTCATCGACCGACTAGAGACCGCCGGCCGCTTGGTGCGGGTCAAGGCACCTGTGTCGCCCCATTTGGAGGTGACCGAAATTCAGACCCGGCTATTGGCCGAAGGTGGGCCAGCGGTACTTTTCGAGAAGCCGGTTCGCGCGGACGGCAGCCCCTATGACATAGCCTTACTGGCTAACCTTTTCGGAACGGTGGAGCGGGTCGCCTGGGGCATGGAGCGGGAAGTGGACGAGCTGCGAGAGGTGGGGGAGACCCTGGCCTTTCTGCGCCAACCCGAGCCACCAGGAAGCCTGAGGGAAGCCTTCGAGAACATTCCCCTGCTCAAGACCGTAATGGCCATGAAGCCCAAGACGGTGGGCCGCGCACCCTGTCAAGAGGTGGTCAAGACGGGCGATCAAATTGATCTCTCCCAACTGCCCATTCAGACCTGTTGGCCGGGCGAGCCCGCCCCGCTGATGACCTGGCCTCTGATCGTCACGCGCGGCCCCCAGGCGGAAGGGAAAAACCGGCGGCGCGAAGATGACTTTAACTTAGGCATTTACCGGATGCAGGTGACGGGCAAAAACACCACCCTGATGCGCTGGCTGAAGCACCGGGGCGGTGCCCAGCATCACCGCCGCTGGGCCGAGAGCAAATCCGAGCCCCTACCCGCCGCCGCGGTTATCGGCGCAGATCCCGGCACCATTATCGCGGCGGTAACGCCTGTCCCCGATACCTTGTCAGAGTACCACTTCGCCGGCCTGTTGCGGAAAAAAAAGCTCGAGCTGGTGGAATGTAAGACGGTGCCTCTAAAGGTCCCCGCCAATGCGGAAATTGTCTTGGAAGGGCACGTGTCCCTGGAGGACTATCAAGATGAGGGACCCTACGGCGATCATACGGGGTATTACAACGCGGTGGAGCCGTTCCCCGTCTTCACGATCAGCGCCATCACCCATCGGCGCGATCCCCTCTATCTTTCCACCTTTACCGGCCGCCCACCCGACGAACCCTCGGTTTTGGGTGAGGCGCTCAACGAGGTCTTTATCCCCCTTTTGCAGCAGCAATTTCCCGAAATTGTTGACTTCTGGCTGCCGCCAGAGGGCTGCAGCTATCGCGTGGCGGTGGTCTCCATCAAGAAAGCCTACCCCGGTCATGCCAAGCGGGTCATGCTGGGGGTCTGGTCGTACCTGCGGCAATTCATGTACACCAAATGGGTGATCGTGGTGGACCACACCATCGACGCGCGGGATTGGAAGGACGTGATCTGGGCCGTTTCCACCCGCATGGATCCGGGCCGGGATATCACCGTGATCGAAAACACGCCCATCGACTATTTGGATTTCGCTTCGCCGGAAGACGGTCTGGGCTCGAAGATTGGGCTGGACGCCACGGATAAATGGCCGCCGGAGACCAAACGCGAGTGGGGCACCGAAATCCGCATGGACCCGCAAGTGGTGGAAAAGGTGACGGGAATGTGGGAAAGTCTCGGCCTGCCCGGTAGTGGCAAACCCATTTGGAAGTGAGCCATCCGACAAACCCCCTTGAGCCCATCGAAGATCCCCATGACCGATAAACTCCATGACCGATAAAAAGCATCTGACAGCAGGCGGCATCGTCGAGGATCAGCCTCTACAGGTCATGTTCGTCATGGCCTTGCTGGTCGGCATTATCGGCGGCCTGGGCGCTTGGGCGTTCCGCATGCTCATCGGCTTGGTGCACAACGTGCTCTTCCTTGGCGAGTTTCAGTTTCATTACGATGCCAATGTATTCGATAGCATCAGTCCCTGGGGACCGGGGGTCATCCTCGTGCCAGTGGTGGGCGCCTTGGCAGTGGCTTTTTTGGTCAAAACCTTCGCACCGGAAGCCAAGGGTCATGGCGTACCCGAAGTCATGGACGCCATCCACTATAACCAAGGCCTGATCCGCCCCCGGGTCGCGGTGGTGAAGTCCATTGCCTCCGCCATTTCCATCGGCAGCGGCGGATCGGTGGGCCGGGAAGGCCCGATTATTCAAATCGGTTCGGCATTTGGCTCCATGATTGGCCAAATCATCGCCATGCCGGCGCGCCAGCGCATCACCTTGATCGCCGCAGGCTCGGGCGCCGGCATTGCCGCCACCTTCAATGCCCCGCTGGGCGGCGTGGTCTTTGCCATTGAGCTGCTACTGCTCTCTGTGTCGGCGGGCAATATCCTTTTGGTGGCCGTCGCCACGGTGACCGCCACTTACATCGGTCGCCTGTTGCTCGGTGCCACACCCAGCTTCAACATTCCACCCCTACAGCTCCCTGACTTTCATGTAGAGCAGGCTTGGGGCCTGCTGCTCTTTTTGCCCCTGGGCGCCATCATGGGGCTGGTTTGCGTGATCTTTATCCGAGGCCTCTATTGGGCCGAGGATCGATTCGACGAAATGCCGGGCAACTACTATACCCGCCATGCGCTGGGCATGCTGTGCGTCGGCATCATGATCTATGCCCTGCTGGTTTTTTCCGGCCACTACTATGTGGAAGGCGTTGGCTATTCCACCATCGTGGCCATTTTGGAGGGCGTGCTCAGCAATCCCTGGTTCTTGGCGTTGCTGCTGGTCTTAAAACTATTGGCCACTTGTTTGTCCTTGGGCTCGGGGGCTTCGGGGGGAGTCTTTTCGCCGAGCCTTTATATGGGCGCGGCAACAGGCGCAACCTTTGGCTATGTTGCCCATGCCCTTCTGCCCAGTCTTGAGATCGGCATCCCGGCCTTTGCCATCGCTGGAATGGCGGCGGCCATCGGCGGCAGCACAGGCGCGGTACTGACCGGGATCGTAATGATATCGGAGATGACACGAGACTATAATTCGATACTGCCGGTCATCCTGACCGTCGCCTCGGCCTACGCCACCCGCAAGCTGATCATGCGCGAGAGCGTCTATACCATGAAGCTGCTGCGTCGCGGCCACATGGTGCCCGAGGGCTTGCAGTCGGCGATCTCGGCCGCCAAACGGGTCCAGGACGCCATGATGTCCGATTTCGACGTGATCCAGAAGGGCGAAGCGCACAAACCCGGTCGTTTGGCCCTGGTGGTCGATGATCGGCAGATTATCGGCGTCGCCCCCTCGCTGGGTGAGCTGGAGGCGCAAGACCACCTGGAAGCCCTCTTGCCCTTTATCATGGTTCATGAGGAAATGCCCTTTATCGAGGCGGTACGTCGCCTAACCGAAGCCCAGGCAAAGGCCATCGTGGTCACCAAGCACGCCGAGACCATGGAATTGGATGACGTGACGGGCATTCTCACCGAAAGCGAAATCGCCGCCTTAGTGGGCCAGGAAGCTCTGCTGCTATAGGATTAGCTCCGGCCTTAAACTCCCATTCTCTCAATTTTTTGAAAGCCCTATGACAAAGACCGACGCCCTCGACCTCCTCACCAGTCTCATCGAAAAAGCCAAAGCAGCCGGCGCTGATGCCGCAGATGCGGTGCTTTTTGAATCCGTGTCCCTGTCTCATGCTCAGCGCCTGGGCAAGGTGGAGAAGTTGGAACGGGAAGAAAGCAAGGATTTGGGCCTTCGGGTCTTTCAAGGCCAACGCCAGGCCTTCGTCTCTTCAACCGATTTGAACAGCGAGACCATCGACAGTCTGGTGGATCAGGCTGTGGCCATGGCCGGGTCCGTGCCGGAGGATCCCTATTGTGGATTGGCAGGCAGTGATCAAATCGCCAAAGAATTTCCGGTCCTGGAGATCTTCGATCCGCAAGAGCCCTCCGCCGACAGCATGATTGCCCAAGCCAGCGCCTGCGAAGATGCCGCCCGGGCGGTCAGCGGCATCACCAATTCCGAGGGTGCCGAGTCTAACTGGGGGCGCAGCGGCATCACCTTGGTCACATCGAATGGCTTTCAGGGCAACTACATGCGCTCGAGCCATTCGATCGGTGTCTCGGTTCTGGCGGGAGAGGGCCAGGGCATGGAGCGGGACTATGAATTTACCTCGACGGTCTTCGGCGAGGACCTGCAAGATCCAGCGGAAGTGGGCCGCTCAGCCGGCGAAAGGGCGGTGCGGCGGCTTGGCGCCACCAAACCCAAAACCGGCAAGTTCCCGGTAGTTTTCGACCCCAGAGTCTCCTCCAGCCTCCTGGGGCACATGGCCGGTGCCATCAGCGGCCCGGCCATTGCCCGCGGCACAAGTTTTCTGAAGGATCGGCTGGAAAGCCAGATTTTTGCGGACGGCATTCAGATTATAGACGACCCGCACCGGGCACGTGGAATGCGCTCCAAGCCCTTTGACGCGGAAGGCCTCGCCAATCGGAAAACCCAGGTGGTCGAGAACGGCATCCTCAAAACCTGGATTATGGATCTCAGTTCCGCCAAGCAGTTGGGCCTGCAGTCCACCGGGCATGCTGCGCGGGGCACCTCCGGGCCTCCCGGTCCCAGCACCACAAACCTCTATATGGCGCCGGGTGAAAAATCACCGCAAGAGCTGATCGGTGAAATTGAGGAAGGCTTTTATGTCAACGAGCTCATGGGTATGGGCGTTAACGGGGTTACCGGCGACTATAGTCGGGGTGCCGCCGGTTTTTGGATCCACCAAGGCCAGTTGGCCCATCCGATCAGCGAAGCCACCATCGCGAGCAACTTGAAAGACATCTATATGGCGGTCACACAGGCCAGCGACCTGACCTTTAAATACGGCACGAACGCCCCGACATTACGCGTGGACGGCATGACCGTAGCGGGCGCCTAGAATTATTTCCAAGCTGGTTAGGCACGCGCACCGGCTCTATATTTGGTCGGCACAATGAGCTTGATGGCGCCTGGGCGGGCGATCAGCCGAACCGGCAGCTGGGCCGCGATATCTCCGTCCGCCTGCAGCGGTTCGCCGGGCGTGCCCTTTATGAGGACTTCGCGGCCAGATAGGACCCTTACCGACCCAAGTTTGGGTACCAAGCCAAGGGGAAGAGCGACGGCGAATTTGAGGCGATCCCAAAGGCCGTCCGCAGCCAAGAGGCAAATTTTAAATTCCGACCTGGTTAAGTGTGCGCCCGGAGCGATCAAGAAGCGCCCGGCATAAAAGCGGCTGAGCGTCACGATCACAGCGCCTACCGACAGAGTCCTGCCGTCGATGGAAACCTGGTAGCGGTTCGGCGTTTCTCTTAGGGCCTTAAGGGCGGACCAAACATAGGCTGCCTTGCCGAGACGCTTTTTGAGCCCTAGGTCCACTTGATCCACCACATGGGCATCAAATCCGGCCCCGGCCATGGCTCCAAAATAGCCGTATGACTCGATTTGCCCCACCGAACAGGAAACCGGCTGACCGGCCGCAATCAGATCGGCCAATTCCTCGGCGGTAAAGGGCAAGCCCACCTCGTTGGCAAGCACATTGGCGGTTCCAGTGGGTAAAATAGCCATGGCAGGCGGGGTCTGTTCGGGGTCGGATTCGGCAGCTTGAGCCATTAGACCGCTGACGACCTCAGCCACGGTGCCGTCGCCCCCGGCCGCCACCACCAGGTCAAAGTCCCTACGGGATGCCCCTGCTGCCAAGGTCTGTCCATCACCACGGGCAGTCGTCGTCCTCAGCGCCAGAGAATCGCACTGTTCGTTCAGGCTGTTAATCGTCTCCGAAAAGAGCGCCGACCCGCCACCCGAGGTCGGGTTCCGAATGACCAAGATGCGGCGCTGAGCCGGGAGAGGGACAACATTTTCTCGAACCATGGAAAAAAGAGAATCCCTCTTGCATAGAAATCCCGCCCACCCAACCTCTCTGGGGACCGAAATCTTGAGTCTGGGGCCGTCTAACAAAGCCGCCGTGCCAGCGTCAAGTAGCGTTGGCTGGGGGCACATGATATGGTCGCGCCACCGAATTTACTAAAGGCGTAAGGCGCTTGCAAAAAACAGTGCAAAGCACAGGCAAAGCCGGCATCGACGTGCCGCTGGACCAAAGCACGAAGAGCTTGGTGACGCGCCTGTTGCGAAATTACCTCAGGCCTCACGCTTGGCGTATTGCCGCGGCGCTTTTGTGCATGGTGGTCGTGGCCATCAGTACGGCCGCCTTCACCCAGCTGATGAAGCCGATAATCAACGATATCTTCGTGGCTCGCAACGCGGACTTGCTTATTCCCGTGGCCGCCATGGCTTTGATTGTCTTTGTCGCCAAGGGTTTGGCTACCTAT
>JBCCHN010000093.1:0-20123 GCA_039028695.1 Pseudomonadota bacterium | reverse complement strand
GGATCATCTAACCCCGCCCCTGACCCGGGCGGAGAGTTACGGTCCGCTCGCGGATTTGGAACTCTTGGTGGACGAATACTACGAGGCCGCCGGCGTGGATCCGCGGCGTCTGAAGGTTCTGCGCGAGGAAATCCTATCCCTGACCGAGAGCATCGGGCTGGATCAAGATTGCGGCATCGCACAAGGTGACGGCGCAGAGGAAAAGCTGGCCAAGCTGGACAACTATCTTTGCGAATTGAAGGAGATGCAGATCCGCGATGGCCTGCACATCTTCGGTGCGGCCCCCGAGGGCGATCAACTCACCGACCTGCTGGTGGCCTTGACCCGTCTGCCGCGCGGGAGTGGGGAGGGCGGCCATGACTCCCTGTTGCGCGCCTTGGCGGCGGATCTGGGGCTAACAGGCTTTGACCCCTTGGACTGTGATATGGGGGCGCCTTGGGCTGGGCCGCGTCCTCAGGTTTTGATGGGTGATGGGACCTGGCGCACGACGGGCGATACGGTCGAACGGCTGGAAGGCTTGCTGTCGAAGCTCGTCTCCGGCGGTCAACTGGTGGACGAAATCTGGCAGCGTACGCGCCAGGTTCTGGATCACATTGAAAGCGCCGTCCGGCCCGCTGTGACCAGATCGGGCGCCGAGGAGATCAATGGTGTTTTGACCGCTCTCGATGGTCGCTTTTTGGTGCCGGGACCCTCCGGTGCGCCGACGCGCGGCCGCTTGGATGTCTTGCCCACGGGGCGGAATTTTTATTCCCTGGACAGCCGCACCGTACCGACGCCCGCCGCTTGGACCTTGGGTTGGAAATCGGCCAGTCTCCTTATCGATCGCTACCGGCAGGAGGAGGGGGCCTGGCCCGAACGTCTGGCGGTATCCGCTTGGGGTACGGCCAACATGCGCACCGGCGGCGATGATATTGCCCAGGTCTTGGCCCTTATGGGGGTGCGGCCCACCTGGGAGACGGCCTCCCGTAGGGTGACGGGATTTGAGGTTTTGCCGCTTACGGTCCTGGAGCGGCCCCGTGTGGATGTGATCTTGCGGGTTTCCGGCTTTTTCCGGGATGCCTTCCCAGCGCAAATCGATTTGGTGGATTCAGCCGTGCGAGCGGTGGCCGCTTTGGACGAGCCGGCGGAGATGAATCCCTTGGCGGCACGGGTCCGAGACGACCGGGAGAGATTCATGGCGCAAGGCGAAGCCGAGGCCGCCGCCGGACGTCGGGCAGCTTTCCGTGTCTTTGGCTCCATGCCGGGGGCCTATGGGGCAGGTTTGCAAGCCCTGATCGACGAACGGGGTTGGCGCGAGGAAGCGGATTTGGCGAAGGCCTACATTGCTTGGGGTGGCTATGCCTATGGCGCTGGTGCCGCCGGTGAGGCAGCGCATGGCCTATTCAAGGCCCGTTTGGGCACCGTGCAGGCCGTGGTCCATAACCAGGACAATCGGGAACACGACCTATTGGATTCGGACGACTACTATCAGTTCGAGGGCGGGCTCAGCGCCGCGGTTCATCATCTTTCCGGTCAGCGGCCCAAGGCTTACCACAATGACCATTCCCGGCCGGAAAGCCCAAAAATCCGCAGCCTTGAAGAAGAAGTGGGCCGGGTTGTGCGGGCCCGGGTGGTGAACCCCAAGTGGATCGCCGGGGTGATGCGGCACGGCTATAAAGGGGCCTTTGAAATGGCCGCCACGGTGGACTATCTTTTTGCTTTTGCAGCGACGGCGCGGGCGGTATCGGATCACCACTTTGACGCTGTCTACGAGGCCTATTTGGGCGACCCGGCGGTTCAGGAGTTTTTGCTGGATAAAAACCCAGCGGCCCTGCGCGAGATGGCAGAACGGCTGATCGAGGCCTTGGATCGGGGCCTCTGGAAGCCTCGCTCCAATTCGGCTGCCACGGCGCTGCGTCAATTGGCGGCGGAACAGATGGAAGAGGTGAGATGACTGAGGAATTGAGCGAAGCCGAAATCAACGAGCGGGCCAATGAAAAAGCCCGCAAGCGCAAGGTCGCGCGGGACAAAATGTTGGCCGACAAGACCAAGGAAAAGGGCCTCTTGATCGTCCACACCGGCAAGGGCAAGGGCAAATCCACCGCTGCTTTCGGTTTGGCGGTGCGCGCCATCGGCAATGGCATGAAGGTGGGCGTGGTGCAATATGTTAAGGGTAAATGGGAGACCGGCGAGCGTGCCGTTCTCGAGCACTTCCCCGATCAGGTTGAGATCCGCACCATGGGCGAGGGTTTTACATGGGATACCCAGGACCGCGCACGGGACATCCAAGCGGCGCAAAACGCTTGGGAGACCTCAAAGCGCATGATTGAGGACTGTCGCGGTCCTGATCCAAAATACGACATGGTGGTCCTGGACGAACTCAATATCGTCCTGCGCTATAGCTATCTGCCGTTGGAAGAAGTGGTGGCCTTTTTGGACAATCGGCCTGAAGATCTGCATGTGGTGGTGACCGGCCGCAACGCGAAACCGGAATTGATCGAGGTTGCCGACCTTGTCACCGAGATGGCCTTGGTGAAACACCCCTTCCGTGAGCAGGGGGTCAAGGCGCAAAAGGGTGTTGAGTTTTAGAGCGAGAAGAGAAAGGCCACGGCCCCTATGGTGATCGCAATAATGGCGCCGGCAGCCCGGTAAAGGCCCAAGGCGTCTCTCAAGTCATGGGCGGTCAGGTCCCGTCGCCCATCGCCCATCCAAGGGTCGTCCACCACCTCGCCCGGATAGTGGCGAGGTCCGGCCAGGGCAAAATCTAGCGCCCCGGCCAAAGCGGCTTCTTGCCAGCCCGCGTTGGGAGAACGGTGCTTGGGCGCGTCGCGGCGCATGGCCCGCCAGGCCCGTTTGGCGTCGGCACCGGGAGTAAGGGCTGCCGCCAGGACCATCAGGCCGCCGGCCAATCGGGCGGGTAGCCAATTCACCCAGTCGTCCAGTCGGGCCGCCGCCCTGCCGAAGTCCTCGTAGCGCTGATTTCGATAGCCGATCATGCTGTCCAAAGTATTCAGCGCCTTATAGGCGCAAAGGCCCGGCAGGCCGAAAAGGGTAAAGCAAAATAACGGTGCGACCACACCGTCGGAAAAGTTCTCCGCCAAGGATTCCGCGGCCGCGCGGGCGACCCCTGCCTCGTCCAGGCTGTCCGGATCCCGCCCGACAATCTTGCCGACCGCAAGCTGCCCCGCCGTCAAGCTCTCTGCTAAACCCTCGGCCACGGCGCGCACATGATCGTGCAGACCCCTAAAGGCCAGAAGGCTGGAAGCGATTAACGCCTCGATCGCCCAGCTCCAGGGCAGGTGGCCGCAGGCCCACTGTACGACGAGGCCAACGATGGCCGCGAAGGTCACGGTGATCAAGGTCAGGCAGAGGCCCCTAAGATAACGCCGCCGTCCACTGTCGCCCTGCCGGTTAAGGATGGCTTCTCCCCAATCGATAAAGCGCCCGATCAGGGCCACCGGGTGAGGGATGACGCGGTAGAGCCAAGGAGGGTCGCCCAGCAAAAGGTCAAAGCCAAAGGCCAGGAGCATTGTCCAAAGGAGGAAGGAACCGGTGGGGAACCCGGCAAGGGCCTCGAGCAGCATGGGCGGAGAATGGCATACAAATTTGCCGGGTCAACGACCAAGCCGCGAGAGAGCGCTTTTCTTTTACAGATGATGACGTATAGAGTGCCGCCGCTAGGCGTATGGAAAGGCTGATCCCACACCCCCCTTGGGTTTCAGTCTAACGGAGGAAAAAATGACAAAAGTGGGCGTGATGGTCTGTGGCCATGGCAGCCGGGACGAAGACGCGGTGCGGGAATTCCAATCTGTTGCTGCCGGTATTAAAGAACGCTTGCCCCAATTCCAGGTCGAGAGCGGTTTTTTGGAATTCGCCACGCCCATCATCCGCGATGGTTTGGATAACTTGCGTGCCGCCGCCCATGACGAGGTTTTGGCCATTCCGGGCATGCTCTTTGCCGCCGGACACGCCAAAAATGATATCCCCTCCGTGCTGAACACCTATCAGGCCGAGCACCCCCAAATGGAGATCCACTACGGCCGGGAACTGGCGGTGGACCCCAAACTCATCAAAGCGGCGGGGGACCGTATCGAAAAAGCCATTGAGGCGGCCGGCGATCATATCTCCCGCCACGAGACATTGTTGATGGTGGTGGGCCGGGGCGCTTCGGATCCGGACGCCAACTCTAACGTGGCCAAGGTCATGCGCCTCTTGTGGGAAGGCTTCGGCTTTGGCTGGGGGGAAACCTGTTATTCCGGCGTCACCTTTCCCTTGGTTGAGCCTGGCTTGGAACAGGCGGCCAAACTGGGCTTTAAGCGCATCGTGGTCTTTCCCTATTTCCTCTTCACGGGAATTCTGGTCAAGCGCATCTACGACTATACGGACAAGGTCGCGGCCCGGCACCCGAACATCGAATTTATCAAAGCGTCCTACTTGAACGATCATCCCTCGGTCCTGGATGCCTTTGCCGAACGGGTGCTGGAAATTCAAAGCGGCGAGAACCTGATGAACTGTAAGCTTTGCAAATACCGCGAGCAGGTTCTGGGATTCGAGACCGAAGTGGGGCTGCCTCAAGAAAGCCACCACCACCACGTTGAAGGGATCGGCACTGGGCCGGCGTCCACCCACGACCATGATCACGGACATTCCCACGATCATGCGCACGATCATTCTCACGATCACTCACATGGGCATCACCGCTCTCATGGTCATGATCATGGGCATGGACATGGACATGGTCACGGTCATGACCACCATCATCATCCCTATCCCCATGCGGACCACCCGCTGGGCCCAACCTCCATGAAAAAAGAATCGGTTTGAGAACCCAAGGGTCTTTGTAAAAACAAGTCCGATTTTATTGGCATAACGGTTGAGATGACGGCGCGCTATCACTACTTGAACGACCCCCAGGCAATCTATCGCCGTTCTTTCGAGCTGGTGCGAGCCGCCACGGACTTGGATCGTTTTCCCGGCGATTTTGCGCCGGTGGTGGAGCGTCTGGTGCATGCCTGCGGCATGCCCGAGATTGCCGAGGACCTCGCCTTTAGTGACGATGTTGTCGAGCGGGGCCGTTCGGCCCTTGTCGCGGGCGCGCCGGTCTTGGCGGACTGCGAAATGGTGGTGCAGGGCGTTATCGCCTCCCGCTTGCCGGCTGAAAACCGGATTTTGTGCACCCTCAACGATCCAGACGTGCTGGCGCGGGCAGCGGCTGCGGGAACGACCCGCTCGGCCGCGGCTGTCGATTTGTGGCTTCCCCATCTCGCCGATGGGGTGGTTGCCATTGGCAATGCGCCCACCGCGCTTTTTCGATTGCTTGAGCTCTTGGCCGAGGGGGCGCCGCGCCCGGCGGCCATTCTCGCCTTTCCGGTGGGTTTCGTGGGCGCCGCCGAATCCAAGGATGCCTTGATAGACGACCATGACGGCGTGCCCTTTCTGACCCTGAAAGGCCGCCGGGGTGGCAGTGCCCTGGCCGCTGCGGCCGTCAACGCGATCGCGGGCACCCCGTCATGACCCCCTGGCTTTCTATCGTCGGACTTGGGGAGGAGGGACTCCCCGGCTTGACGCCCGCCGCCCAAAGCCTGCTGGACGATGCCCAGGTCTTGATCGGCGGGGAACGCCACTTGGCCATGGTTCCCGACGACGGCCGCGAACGCCTTACCTGGCCCAGTCCCTTAAGCGCTTTGGTGGCCGACATCGAATCGCGGCGGGGCCAAAGGGTCTGTATCTTGGCGACCGGCGACCCCATGCATTACGGTATCGGCGTGACCCTGGCCCGGCGCATCCCGCGAGAGGAGATGATCATTATCCCCGGCGTCTCCGCCTTCAGCTTGGCGGCGGCCCGTATGGGCTGGAGTCTCGCCGATGTGGATTGCCTAACCCTGCACGGTCGGCCCCTCTCCATCATGGCCTCTTATTTGCAACCAGGCCGCCGCTTATTATTGTTGAGCGACGGCGCCCATTCCCCGGCAGAGGTTTCGGCACTCTTGAAGACCCAAGGTTACGGTGCCAGCCCAATGACCGTTCTGGAACATATGGGTGGCGAGCGGGAGCGCCGAATGGAGGGTGCGGCTGCCGACTGGGATGAGCAAGAAGGGGCCGCCTTCAACACCATTGCTGTGGCCTGTGAGGCGGCACCGGGGCGGGTTGTGCTTCAACGTTCTCCCGGATTGCCGGATGATGCCTTCCGTCACGATGGCTTGATCACCAAGCGGGAGGTGCGAGCGATCACTATGTCGTCCCTCGCGCCGGTTCCCGGGCAGCTCCTGTGGGATGTGGGCGCCGGCAGTGGCTCCATTGCCATCGAATGGATGCGGGCAGCACCCAATGGGCGGGCCATCGCCATCGAGAGGGTGGCGGCGCGCCGCGGCTTCATCACGGAAAATGCCACCGCATTGGGCACACCTTTGTTGAAAATCGTCGACGGAACGGCGCCTGAAGCCTTTGAGGGTTTGGAAGCGCCGGATGCTATCTTTATCGGCGGCGGCCTGGCTGAGGAAGAACTTTTGCCGGCGGCATGGCAGGCCCTGAAGCCTGGTGGCCGGTTAGTTTGTAATTCGGTGACACTTGAAGGCGACCGTGCGGTGCTTGATTGGCAGGCCCGCCATGGCGGGGAGCTCGTGCGTCTCGCCATTTCCCGCGCGGCACCTTTAGGGTCATTTAATTCCTGGCGGCCCCTGGCCCCAATCACACAATATGCCGGGTGCAAACAATGAATGAGCATTCACACCTCGGCCGCTTATTTGGCCTGGGCATTGGCCCTGGTGATCCTGACTTGATCACTCTTAAGGCCTTGCGCCTTTTGCAAGCCGCACCTGTCCTTGCCTATCCGGCGCCTGAGACCGGAGAGAGTCTGGCCCGGACCATCGTGGCGCCGCATCTGTCGGGTCACCAGACCGAGATCCCCATTCGCATGCCCATGGTGGTGAGCCGTTTTCCCGCACAAGAGGTGTACGATTGGGCGGCCGAGGCCTTGGGCGAGCACCTGCAAGCTGGCCGAGACGTTGCGGTTCTCTGTGAAGGTGACCCCTTTTTCTACGGCTCTTTCATGTATCTCTTTGGGCGCATGGCGGAAAACTTTGCGGTGGAGGTGGTGCCGGGAGTGTCCTCCCTCACGGCCTGTGCCGCGACGCTAGGGGCCCCCTTGGCGGCGCGCAACGATGTCCTCACGGTCTTGCCCGCACCCCTGTCTGAGGAGATTCTGCGTGCCAGGCTGACGGCTTCCGAGGCCGTGGCGATCATCAAGGTTGGTCGCCACTTCGAGAAGGTAAGGCGTGTGCTCGGTGAATTGGATCTAATCGATCAAGCCCGCTATGTGGAACGGGCCACCATGGAAAACCAGAAGATCATGCCGCTGGCCGATGTTGCCACCGCCGAGGTGCCCTATTTTTCCATGATCCTGGTGCATCGCCGGGGCGAGGCTTGGACGTCATGACCCACACGGCACCGTCCGGCAATGATCGCCCTTTGATTTTTGTCGCCCTGACGCAACAGGGTGCCGAACTGGCGCGCGATCTACAAAAACACTTTCCTGGCGCTCAGCTTCATGGAGTTCGTGGACGTGTGGATCAGGCTGATAGTCTGTTCGAGAAAGCCACGGCCCACTTGGCGCAGTTGTTTGAAGCAGGCAATCCGATCGTTGGGATCTGTGCTAGCGGCATTCTCATTCGCGCCATCGGCCCCGCCTTGGGAGACAAGACCGGGGAGCCGCCGGTTCTGGCCCTTGCTGAAGATGCCTCAGTGGTGGTCCCCCTATTGGGCGGGCATCGGGGTGCCAACAGCCTGGCCGAGCGCATCGGCAAGATTCTCGATGCCGTTCCGGCGGTCACCACCGCGGGCGATCGGCGCTTCGGCGTGGCTCTGGATGCACCGCCGGTCGGTTGGCGCTTGGCAAACCCGCAACACTACAAGGATTTTACGGCCAGCCTCCTGTCGGGTGCGGAGGTGAGGATTAAAGGCGACGCGCCTTGGCTTTCGCAAAGCCGCTTGCCGCAGTCACCATCCGGAGAGTTATCCATCTCAGTGATGTTAGAGGCGTCGGCAGGTTCATCTCACGAGCTGATCTACCACCCGACCCGATTGGCCATCGGAATAGGCTGTGAGCGAAATGCGGACCCGGAAGAGGTGCTCGCCCTTGCCGAAGCAGTTCTCGCCGAAGAAAAGCTGTCCCCCCTATCCCTGGCCGGCGTGTTTTCGGTGGATGTAAAGGCGGACGAAGCGGCGGTTCATGCCGTCGCGGATCACTTCGGCGTGCCGGCTCGCTTTTTTGCCGCGGCCCGCTTGGAGGCAGAAACGCCCCGATTGGCCAATCCCTCCGATTTAGTCTTTCAAGAGGTGGGTTGTCACGGCGTGGCCGAGGGAGCGGCCCTTGCGGCTGCGGGCCCTGAGGGACGCTTGCTGCTTCCAAAGCGGAAATCCAAACGGGCCACCGCCGCTGTCGCAGTGGCGCCGAGGATCATTGATCCTAATTCGGTCGGCCGACCCCGGGGCCGTCTGTCCGTGCTGGGGCTGGGGCCGGGGGACCAAGCTTGGCGGACGCCGCAGGTGGCGGCCGAGGTGGCGCGGGCCAGCGATTTGGTTGGCTATGGCCTCTATCTGGATTTGCTGGGGAACCTGACGCAGGGCAAAAGCTGCCATGCCTATGCCTTGGGCGAAGAAGAGCGTCGCGTGCGGGCCGCCCTTGACCTGGCGGCCGAGGGCCGCTCGGTGGCGCTGATCTGTTCCGGCGATCCGGGCATTTACGCAATGGCAGCCTTGGTGTTTGAGCTGTTGGATCAGGTGGATAAGGTCGAGTGGCGGCGCTTGGATATTGTGGTCGCGCCGGGGATTTCCGCGCTGCAGGCCGCCGCCGCGCGCATTGGTGCGCCGCTGGGTCACGATTTTTGCGCCATCTCCCTTTCGGATCTCCTAACGCCGTGGGAGGCCATTGAGCAGCGTTTGCACGCTGCCGCGAAGGGTGACTTTGTGGTCGCCTTTTATAATCCGGTATCCAAGCGGCGGACCCAGCAGTTCGCCACCGCTTTGGAGATCTTGCGGGGGCAACGGCCGCCGGATACGCCGGTGGTTTTGGGTCGTAATCTGGGGCGCCCCGGCGAAAAGGTGACAGTTTATCGACTGGACGAGGTCGGTCCCGACCAAGTGGATATGCTGACCTTGGTTTTGGTGGGCTCCAGTGCCAGCCGGCGGATCTCCCGACCTGACGGAGGTGAGTGGGTCTATACCCCCCGAGGCTATGAAAAAAAGCGGATCGCTGTGGCGGCTTCATCCGATGATGATGCAACCGATCCGGTGGGAGATGTGGCATGACCGTACACTTCATTGGCGCCGGGCCAGGGGCGCCTGACCTCATTACCTTGCGCGGGCGAGACTTGATTGCCGCGGCGCCGGTGGTTCTCTACGCCGGCTCCCTCGTGCCAGCCGAGGTCGTTGCCTTTGCCCCGGACGATGCGCGGATCATCGACACGGCACCCATGACATTGGACGAGATCATCGCCGAGATGGAAAAGGCCCATGAAGCCGGTCATGACGTGGCCCGTGTGCACTCCGGCGACCCCTCGCTGTACGGCGCCATCGGCGAGCAGATTCGTCGTCTGCAGGCCCTGGGCATTGCCTATGACATCACGCCGGGGGTGCCCGCCTATGCGGCCGCGGCCGCGGCCTTGGGATGTGAACTGACTTTGCCAGAGGTGAGTCAATCCATCGTTTTGACCCGTACTTCCATGCAATCCTCGCCCATGCCCAACCGGGAGGATCTCGCCACCTTCGCCCAATCGGGTGCGACCATCGCCATTCATCTATCGGTGCGGAACTTGAAATTGGTGGAGGCTGAACTGACCCCCCTTTACGGTGCCGATTGCCCGGTGGCCGTGCTCTACCGTGCCTCTTGGCCGGACCAGCTGATCATCCGCGGTACCCTCGGCGACATCCGCCAAAAGGTGCGCGCGACCAAGATCACCCGCACCGCCCTGATCATCGTGGGCCGGGTGCTGGACGAAGCCGACTTCACGGACAGCAAGCTTTATGACGCCGATCATGTCCATGTCCTGCGCCCCAAGCGGAAGGTCACCAAGGCTTAGCTGAGCCAACCGTTTTTCCCTATCCAAGCCTCAGCAGCTTCCACGGTTTCCACCTCATGACCTGTCATTGATCCAGCGCGCGGTCGTTCGATCATGATAACCGGGAGGTTCAGGGTGCGCGCCGCGTCCAGTTTGGCGGCGGTTGAGGGGCCGCCACTGTTTTTCGCGACCACGACGTGAATGCTGTGCCGCTCCAAAAGTGCGACTTCCTCCTGTAGGGAAAAGGGTCCGCGCCCCAACTCCACCTCATAGGAGGGCAGGGGAAGGGCCTCCCGAGGTGCATCGACCAGACGCACGACGAAGTGATGATCCTTTAAAGATGAAAAGGCGCCCAGTCCCTGTCGCCCGGTTGTCAGCAAAACCCGCGAACCCGCATCTCTTAAAGCCTTTGCGGCACCTCCCAGTCCGTCGACGCCAATCCATCGATCGTTAGGGGCAGCTTGCCACGCGGGCCGACACAGGCGGAGCAAGGGGATACCCGCTTGGTCTGCCGCTGCCGCCGCATGGCTGCTGATCTGCGCGGCGAAGGGATGGGTGGCATCGATCATAAGATTGATCGCCTGATCCTTCAGATAGGCTTTCAAACCATCTGCGCCCCCAAAGCCGCCGACCCTGACCTGCCCGGCAATGGCCTTGGGCTTGGCTGTCCGGCCGGCCAGCGACGTAATGACCTCAAGGACGGCTTGCTCGTTCAAAGCCGCGGCCAGCTTATTGGCTTCCAGGGTGCCGCCCAGGATCAATATTCGACGTGGACCTGTCGCGTCAGTCGTCATGGGACCGCCCAACCAATGTACCTGTCCGGTCGAAGACAACGACCTGGACCTGGGTCTGATCGCTGACCAGGTTTTGCGCCGTTTTCTGAGCCAGACGCGCAATCTCGTTCGCCAAGGGCAAGCCGTTATCCTGGGCGAGACCCAGCACTTCAAGCGCGGTGTTGGCGGCTTGAACCTGGTTCATAAGATCTTCGGATCCGCCGATATCTTTGACCCGTCGCGCCAGCCAGTCCAGGCTCACTTGACTGCGGCCGGAGTGAAGATCCAAATGCCCCTGGGCCAACTTGGAGAGTTTGCCGAAGCCCCCGCCGATGGTGAGTTTGGGTAAAGGGTGCTTGGCCAGATACTTCAGAAGTCCCCCGGCAAAGTCCCCCATGTCAAGCATGGCCGTCTCGGGCAGGCCATAAAGATCTTGCACCGCTTTTTCCGAGGTCGAGCCGGTGCATCCGGCCACATGGTCCTGCCTCTCGGCTCGGGCCACGTCGATGCCTCGATGAATGGAATGGATCCAAGCGGAACAGGAAAAGGGGATCACCACGCCCGTGGTGCCCAAAATGGAAAGGCCGCCCAAAATGCCCAAGCGAGGATTCCAGGTCTTTTTGGCCAGCTCGCTGCCGCCGGGCACGGATATTTCCACGGCTACATCGCCGGCCGCGCCGAATTTCTGCGCTAGCTCCGCGACGTTGTCCCGGATCATACGGCGCGGTACCGGGTTGATGGCGGGCTCGCCCACCGCTAAAGGCAATCCGGCCTTGGTAACAGTGCCTACGCCCTCACCGGCCGTGAAGGTAACCCCTTGACCGACAGGTCCCGCCCGAACCGTTGAGATGATCATCGCTTGGTGGGTCACGTCCGGATCATCGCCCGCATCCTTGATGATCCCCGCCCGTGCAAGGTTCTCACCGATCTCCTGAAAAGCCAGGGCAAACGCGGGTTGCTGGCCGCGCGGCAGGGTGATCGACACCGGATCGGGAAAGCTGCCCGATAACAAAGCCTCGTAGGCCGCGCGGGTCGCGGCGGCTGCGCAGGCGCCAGTGGTCCAGCCCCGGCGCAATTGACCTTCGGGTTTTCTTGCCATGGCGCGATTTTACAAGTAGGGGGTATTTCCTGACTAGTACGATGCTGTAAGAGCTGAATAGACTAATACCAAGGAGCGATAATAATGACCCATAGGGACGACTTTCCAGAACTTTCGGCTAGGCGAGCGCGGCGCCGCGATGCGGGGCATCGCAAGTCGCGGTCAACGATGTCCGATAGTTCTGGAAAGCCGCCGTATCGGTCGCTTCTGGGAAGGTTCGCCCCAAGTATGAGAAGGGGGCGTCAGCAAGCCTTGACGCTGAGTGGTACCGCCTGCGGGTTGCTTCCTACCCGAACCTTCCCAGAAGCGATCCCTAGGGGTCATTATTATCGCCCCTTGGTATGAGCCTCATGATGACCTTGCCGTCCACTTTGCCGGATCTTGACCCAGGTTGGGTTTGGCTCACCGGCGCCGGACCCGGTGATCCCGGCCTGCTCACCTTGACCGCCCTCAAGGGATTAAGCCAAGCGGACGTGGTGGTCTATGACGCCTTGGTGGGCGAGGACATTTTGGCCTTGGCAGGGCCCGACTGCCAACTCGAATTTGCCGGCAAGCGGGGCGGTAAACCGTCACCAAAGCAGGTGGATATCTCAAGGCGCCTCATCCAATTGGCAGGGGCTGGCAAGCGGGTGCTGCGGCTTAAAGGTGGCGATCCCTTCGTCTTTGGGCGCGGGGGGGAGGAGGCCTTGGCCCTGGTCGGCGCCGGTGTGCCTTTTCGGGTCGTGCCGGGAATTTCCAGTGGCATCGGCGGTTTGGCCTACGCGGGCATTCCCGTGACCCATCGGGACACCAATTCCGCCGTAACCTTTATCACCGGTCACATGGCCGGGGGCGACGTGCCGGATTCCCTGGATTGGGTCGCCATTGCCCGGGGCTCGCCGGTGCTGGTGATCTACATGGCGCTCAAGCATTTGCACCGCATTACAGCGAATCTGATAGCAGCCGGCCGTGATCCGGGCGAGCCGGTCGCCGTGGTCAGCAAAGCCTCTACAGCCGATCAGGAAGTTTTGGAAAGCGATTTGGCCAACTGTGCCGCCGATGTCCAGGCGCACGGTATTGAACCGCCGTCCCTGGTTGTCGTGGGTGACGCCGTGCGCTTGCGCTCAGGTCTTGACTGGCTCGGCGCCTTATCGGGGCGCGTATTGGATCCGGATCCCCTGGATGTCAAAGGCGGTTGCGGCGGCCTTAAACGGACCGGCGGTTAAGGTATGGGGGAGCTGGGTCCCCAGGGTTTGCTAATCGCGGCCC
Source organism: Pseudomonadota bacterium (assembly GCA_039028695.1). GTDB lineage: Bacteria > Pseudomonadota > Alphaproteobacteria > Kiloniellales > Kiloniellaceae > JANQKX01. The sequence goes on along the minus strand of JBCCHN010000093.1, from coordinate 6,969 downwards.
CGGCATCGGGGAGCGGCAAAACCTTCCTTACTCTGGCGATTTTAAGGGCTCTGCGCCGCCAGGGTCGAGCCGTTTCTTCGATCAAGGTGGGCCCCGATTACATCGACCCGGCCTTTCACCGGGCTGCTAGCGGCCGGGATTGTTTCAATCTGGACGGCTGGGCCATGTCCTCGGACACGCTCGCCGGGATTGTCGGGCAAGCGGGATCGGATAGTGATCTGATCATCGGCGAAGGCGTGATGGGGCTTTTTGATGGCGCTGTCGGCGGCGGCGGCTCCACGGCTGATCTGTCGGTCTTGACTGGATGGCCCGTGATCCTGGTGGTTCCCGCGGCTGGCATGGGCGCCTCCGTCGCTGCCCTGGTGGAGGGATTCCAGCATCACCGCGCCGACCTCTCCATCGCCGGACTTATCTTCAACGGGATCGGTGGCGAGCGCCATGAAAGCCTTCTGCGTAACGCCTGTGCTGGCCTTGATGTTCCGGTGATCGGCGCTATTCCCAAACAAGAAAACCTGCGTCTTCCCTCACGACATTTGGGGTTGGTTCAGGCCGGTGAACACGCTGAGTTGGAGAGTTTTCTGGAAGCGGCTGCTTCCCACGTGACCGGACATATGGATCTTGCAGCCCTCGCCGCGTTAGCCGAACCATCAAGGTTGTGTGCGACAGAGGCGGTGACCCCACCGGCTTTTGTGCTTGGGCAACGCACTGCGGTGGCACGGGATCAAGCCTTTGCCTTTGCTTATCCCCATCTGTTGTCCGCTTGGCGGGCGGCAGGCGTCGAGGTGTCGTTTTTTTCTCCCCTTGCGGATGAGGCGCCTGCGACTGGCTGTGATTCTGTCTTTTTGCCGGGCGGTTATCCGGAATTGCACGGTGGCCGGCTGGCCGCCAATAAACGCTATCAAGCTGGTCTGCGCCGTGCGGCGGATCGCGGCTCGGTGGTTTATGGGGAATGTGGTGGGTATATGGCCTTGGGCGAGGGGCTGATCGACGGTGAGGGATGCCGTCATACCATGGCCGGCCTCCTGCCGCTGGAAACCAGCTTCGCGGCCCCTAGTCGCCGCTTGGGATATCGCCAAGCCCGATTGTTGACGGACGGACCACTCGGTTCGCAAGGCCGATCTTTTCTTGGCCATGAATTTCATTATGCTGTTGAGCTGGACCAGAGATCCGCTTTCGGGTCCAACGGCACGTCACCCCTCTTCGCCATCAGCGACGCCGGCGGCACGGCGCTTCCCGAGGCGGGGCAGCGGGTTGGCCCAGTTATGGGGTCGTTTTTGCATTTGATAGATGGACAGGGAACCGCCGCGTCATGAGCACTATACTTTTGTTTGGGTTTTTAATCGGGCTACGCCATGCCCTGGAAGCAGATCACGTGGCGGCGGTCACGACGCTGTCGCTGCGCTGCAAGTCCCTAACGCAAGCCCTTCGGCTTGGGGCGGTGTGGGGCTTGGGGCACAGTATCATGCTCTTTGCCGTGGGGGCCGTGGTCTTAAGTTTGGACCAAGTGGTGCCCGAGCGATTGGCCGCGGGACTAGAAGCTGTGGTCGGCGTTGTTTTGGTGTTGCTGGGTCTTGATGTTTTGCGGCGCCTCATTCGGGACCGGATTCATTTTCACCCTCACAGTCACGGCGAGACCACCCATCTTCATGCCCATTCCCACGCCCAAGATCGCAAGGCCAGCGCAAAGGATCAAAGCGTTCCGGCGACAGCTCACAGCGATAGCCCTCATAGCCACGAACATGCACCGCCGTTGACCTGGCGAGCACTCTTGGTGGGCATGACCCATGGCTTGGCAGGTTCGGCGGCGCTTGTGGTGCTGACCTTGGGCACGGTTCAATCGTTTTGGTTGGGCTTATTGTATCTGGCGCTTTTCGGCCTGGGGTCCATGCTTGGCATGGCCGTGTTGTCTTGCGCTCTTGCCTGGCCCTTGCAGTTGATGGCCAGGCAATTGACCTGGGCCTACAATACCTTGTCGGCCCTTTTAGGGCTGGTCACCGTCGGTCTGGGCGGTTGGGTTTTCGCTACTGCGACAGGTATTGTTACCTGATAAGCTGGGCTTGAGCGTGGTTTTCGCCCAACGCTTTAGATAGCCAGACGAAGAAGCGTCGGCCCTTCGGAGAAAATTTCCGGCTCACCGCCGGCGCGGCGGTAAAAGCCACTGCCCAAGGCGAGTCCATCCCGATGTTTCGCCAACACAACGGAGAGCTGGGCACGGCCCAAGCCAGCATCCTCGGTATTTTGCCCCGATCCCTCTTCACCCAGTTGATGAAGATAAAAGGCTGTGGATGAGTTCGTACCGGTGGCGGTTTGACTGGCTGATCCAGTAAATCCGCCCCGCCCGTTGCGGATTTCTCGAGGGTTAGGCTCGAGACCCTGCCTGGTAAAGTCCTGTCGGGCCTCAGCTTTTCCCCGGTCCTGAACATTTTGCTGGGCCGGTCGCGGATTTTGCGAAGAAGGGGGCTGGGCCTCAATGGCCGGGACAGGACGCACAGGCTCCAGGCGAGTCGGATCGGCCTTAGCCCGCGGCCCCGTCAACGCATGGGGCGTGACCGGCACGGGAAGATAAGCTGTCCGAGAAACTATCGTCATAAGCCTGTCGCTTGGCCTCTATTTGCATCCTGCAATAAGGAACAATATACAGACTAATACGAAATTTTCAAGAATTTATTTATAATACCATGTAGTTTTAACCATATTTATTAATAAAATAGAGAGAAAGTAAGGAAAAACTACGGATTTTCTAATTTGTATTGGTAAATATTTATTAATAACTAAAGAAAAATTTGTGCACATTTTAGCCTTCTTTAATCTCTAGCGCGTAGTTTTTTACGTTCCGTCACAAAAGTTACGGTTGGCGGCGGCCTATCAGGTAGAGGGCCTACATCCAGGTAGGAGAGAGTTTGTTTTGTCGATTTTTAAGGACAAAATTGCGAGCCAGGTAGAACTAGGCCGCATGCGGGCGGCGGTAGAGGCCTCCGGCGATATTGCCTACGAATGGGATTTGGCCAGCGATCACATCACCTGGTTTGGAAATCCATCGCAAGTTATCGGCATCGAATCCGGAAACATGCCAACGACAGGTGAGCAGCTTCATGGGCTCATCAATCCAGAGGACCTGGCGGGCCGCTTGCGCTCCCTATCGGATCATTTCGCAACCGGCGCGGCGGTTATGGGCCAATCCGGCAGCCAATCCGTACCTGCACCGCTCTATGACTGTGAATACCGAATTAGGTCCAGCGATGGGCTTTTCCAGTGGTTCCATGATCGAGGTCGTGCCCAGCTCTCGGCGGGCGGGGCACCTGAAAGCCTGATCGGCGTAATGCGGTTGGTGACCTCTCACAAAAATAAAGAGGCCCGCCTGGAATATTTGGCCAACTTCGATGACCTGACCGGCCACTACAATAAGCTCAGACTGCGCGAGGCATTGGAGCATGCGGTTGCCCATGCGGTTCGTTATGGTCAAACCGGCTGTTACATGGCCGTCGGCATTGATCACTTGGGGATGGTGAATACGGCCTACGGATTCGAATGCGGTGATGGTGTTCTTCTTGAAGTGGCCCAGCGGCTCGACCGCTGTTTGCGCTCCACCGATGTGATCGGTCGTTCGGGGAGTGACCGCTTTGGGGTCATATTAAGTTCCACCTCTATTGAAGAGGCAAGAGAGGCTGCTGAGCGGGTTCTGGAGGCCTTGCGGGGCCAACCCATGGAGATCAATGGGGCTCAGCTCACGGTGACGGCTTCTATCGGTCTGGTTGCCTTCCCTGCCCAGTCCAAGACCAGTTTCGACGTCATGACCAAGGCCGAGACCGCCTTGCTTAAGGCCAAGTCGTCCGGTCGCGATGGCCTATGCCTTTATGAACTCACCGAAAAGCAGGAACGGGACTACCGTGTTTCCATGGAAATCGGCGAGGAGGTCAAACAAGCTCTCCGAGATAACCGCCTGGTTCTTGCCTACCAGCCCGTGGTCAATGCCCGCACCCATGAAATTTGCTATTATGAGAGCCTGATTCGCCTGTTGAATCCCGACGGAACATTGGTGCCGGCTGCCCGCTTCATCCCCGTTGTCGAGCAGCTGGGCCTGATGCGCACAATCGATCGCTATGTGCTGGGCTTGGCCGTGGCCGAGTTGACCCGCTTTAGCGATATTACACTGGCGATCAATATTTCCGGGCTGACCGCAACCGATCGCTCCTGGCTGCGGGGCTTGACCTCCCAATTGAACGGCAAGGACGATGTGGCCAAACGTTTGATGGTGGAGATCACCGAAACCGCCGCCTTGCAGGATATCGAGGAGTCGGCGCGTTTTGTATCGGCGGTGCGGGACCTTGGCTGCCAGGTTGCGTTGGACGACTTTGGCGCCGGCTACACCACCTTCCATCATATAAAGGCTCTGACGGTCGATGTGGTGAAAATCGACGGCTCCTTTATTCGGGATATCACCAACAGTCGTGAAAACCAGGCTTTTGTGAAAAATCTACTGTCCCTTGCCAAGGCGCTACAGTTGACCACGGTTGCCGAAGGTGTAGAGACCCGCGAGGTCGCTGATTTTCTCTCCAAGATGGGTGTGGACCACCTGCAGGGGTACTATTTCGGCAAGCCGGAGATCCAGGCAAGCTGGCACCGGGCCAAACCCGCAGCGTCCCTATTGGAGTCCCAAAAGGGTAAGCGCGCTTAGGCGGACCCGCGCCTCACGACACCATTCGCGTCAAGGTCGCCTACGTGCCGCCCTATCTTTTGGGCTTTTCTTTTTGCAAGGCGTCGAGTTGGCGCTGCAACAAATCCACCTGAGCTTTGAGTTGCTCCAGGGTTTCGGTCTCTTCGCTCGCCGAGGCCGGATTGGCCGGCTGTGTCGGGCCAGAGGTGCTTTTGTTGCCGTGGCTTTCCGAACCGGTCGATGCCCCGCTTTGCTGAAAAGGAGCAAACCAGCGCATGGCGTTGTCGAACACGGCCATGTTTTGCTTGCTGAGGTCATCCATGTTTGTGAAGGGAAACATGTTGCCAAAGGTATCTTGGATCGACTGACGCATGCGATCCTGATTTTGGGCAAAGGCGCCCATCATTTGGTCCAGATAGCCGGGCACCATCCACTGCATGGAGTCGCCGTAAAAGGAGATCAGCTGGCGCAAAAAATTCACCGGGAGTAAGTTTTGTCCCTTGGCCTCTTCCTCAACGATAATCTGCGTCAGAACGGCGCGAGTGATGTCCTCGCCCGACTTGGCGTCATAAACCACGAAATCAATGTCTTCCTGCACCATCTGGCAGAGATGATCCAGGGTCACGTAGCTGCTGGTCGCCGTGTTATAAAGTCGACGATTGGCGTACTTTTTGATGGTAATCGGATCGCCTTGCTTGCCGGAGTCGCCGCCTGGTGATGACACGTTGCTCGCCTTTCACAAAAGATGCGGGCTCTAAATCCCATAAAGACCCGCGGGCCCGGCTGTCGCCGAAATCAATTTGACCCTAATCGCCGCATTCTCGCTATGCGGTCTTTAACAGTGCGGTGCTCTATTTGTGCAGTGCATGACAAGATATTGCTGCGCCGCGGTATGGGCTGTCAACGCCTCTTATAACATTCCGATATCTTGAAGCTGTCATATTCTGCCTTGACGGGTCTTGCCCTGACTGGTTTTGCGGGGGAGGCGTGGCTATAGTGACTGCACCATGTCGGACGACAAAGAATTGGAAAAATGGGCCCAGGACTATTTGGATCTGTGGCAGGATCAGATGAGTGCGCTCGCCGCCGATCCGCAGGCGGCCGCCAGCCTTTTGTCTATGTTTTTCGGGCCGATGGCGGGACCCCAGTGGAGTGGGGACGGCAAGAACAAGGGACAAGCTGGTTCCGAAGACAGTTCCGAACGAGGCGCGGCGGCAGCGAGGGCCTCTCCGAGCCTTTCCGATATGATGGGCGCCTGGGCTGCCTATTGGCCGAGCGAAGCGGGCGACCTGTGGCGACAGGCCCTTGCCATGAACTCACCGTCATTCGCCGGGGGCGGTCCGGAAAAGGGCGGTCAAGCTCAGGGGTGCCAAGATGCCAACAAAGGTGACTCCGGGGTCGGACCTGCCGCCCGCAAGCCAAGCAAAGAAGGCTCAAGGGACGAAGGGTCCTCTGCGTCTCGGTCCTCGGCCGCTGCAGCTTCATCTGATGATGGCGGGTCTGAGTTGGATGCAGTCGCGCAGCGCCTTGCCGCTTTGGAAAAACGGATCGCTGCCCTTGAAGCAAATTTTCAGTCAAATAGCGCAGGGAGATCAGGGCGTTCTAGGCCGCGCCGAAGCGCTGCACGAAAGCCTGCAAGCGACAAAACTTGACGTCCTGCAAGGGGCCGTGGATGGGGCGATCCAAGATCGTGCTGACAACTTCATGGCCGCCGTGCAATGCTATCGAGACCACCCCTTTCGACGTCAGCTGAATGAGCCGCCGGTGGTTTGGCAGGAAGGCTCGACCCGTTTACTGGACTATGATTGGGAGAAAGACCGGTGCGGGCCTGGACGCCAGGGGGCCAAGCAGCCCATAGCCAAGCAGCCCATCCTGGTGGTGCCGTCGCTGATCAATCGATCCTATATTTTGGATCTTCTGCCCGATCAGTCATTCCTGCGCTGGCTCGCCAAGCAGGGTTTCCGGCCCCTCCTGGTGGACTGGGATGCACCGGGCCCGGCGGAAAAAGGCTTTGAGCTGACCGATTATGTTGCTGGTCGCCTAGAGGCTTGCCTCAACTTTGTTCGAGCCGATCAGGAACGCGGACCACATTCGTCGGCGACCCGCAAACCGGTCGTGCTGGGATACTGCATGGGTGGGCTCTTGGCGCTGGCCTTGGCGCAGCGGCGGCCCGAGGACCTCGCTGGCGCGGTCTTCCTGGCCACGCCTTGGGATTTTCATGCCGATGGCCCGGATCGAGCTCGCTTGCTTGCCGCCTCGCTGGTGCCCTTGGCGCCGCTGATGGAAGCTGCAGGTGAGCTTCCCGTCGATACGAT
>JBCCHN010000092.1:0-20224 GCA_039028695.1 Pseudomonadota bacterium | reverse complement strand
TAGTGGCTATAGGAAAACTAGTTTAATCGCCTCTTCCAACAGAACCAACCCACTCATGGCCATGCTTACCTTGGTGGCCATTGGGCCAAGTTTGACCCCAAGGGCAAGGACGGACGGACCATGCGGGGACTAAGGTCCAGATCGCCGAAGCCTATGCGCCCCGAAGGCCGAACCGCGGTCAGGCGGCCATAGCCCGATGGAACCTCCTCTAAGCAGCTGTCGATTTGTTGTTGGGTCGGCTCGGGACAGGTCATGCCCTTTTCCAAGGGACCCATTTCTTGCAGCCACTGTCCGGTTCGCGCCAGGCACACGCTGGCATGCCAAGATCCCCCTTCGGTGGCCCGCCGGTAGAGGCAGACCATAGCGGCAAAGGCGAGAAGAAATCCGCTGCCGTGATCCAAGGCTTGACAGGGCAGGGCACGGGGCGGCTCTTGTGCTAAATCGACTTGGTGGGCTTGGCTTTCCCGAAAATTGATGCCGCTGACCGTCTGCACGATTGAATCGAAGCCTCGCTTGCCGCCCCAGGGTCCTTCTTCGCCGTAGGCGGATAGGGAGAGGGAAATAATCCCTGGCCGCAAGCTTGCGAGCCTCTGCGGTGCAAAACCCAACTTTGCTAGGGCGCCGGGCCGATAGCTCTGCAAAAAGATATCGCTCTCTTTAATAAGATGCCTTAATCGATCGGCGTTCTCGCTTCGGCGCAGATCCAGGTGCGCGGTCAGCTTACCCCGGCCGTTGTCCATCACCGCGGTTTGCACGCTGGGCAGGTGAGGGGAGGTGATCCGCAAGACATCGGCCCCATGAGACGCCAGAACCCTTCCGCAGACCGGGCCTGCGATAATCCTTGTCAGATCCAGTACCCGCAGTTCCTGTAAGGGGCGTTCACCGCTGCCAAGCGGCTCCGGCGGTGCCTCGTCGATTTTTTGAATCGACACCAAGGGCAGGGCGGCAACGGCTCGACTTTGCGCATGGGCCTGCCATTCTTCCGGGCTGCGCAACAAGGCTGCGATCATGCCGGCCGCACTGGCCGCTTCCTCGAAATCGGCGCCGGTCCAATCCTTGAGGGCCAGTGCAACGGCCTCACGCTCGGCGGGACAGTTCAAGATGGCGAGAATGCCGTCTCGATGGTGGGGAAAATTGGTGTGAATACGCACCCATCGCCCATCGCCGCAGAGATAGGCACCGGCGATGGGGTCCCAAAGTTCGGGCGCCGGTCCGCCGTCGACCCGCACCATCCTTTCGCTTCGGAACTCAAGGCTGGCGGCCAACATATTCACCGACACTTTGGGCCTTTGTCCGTTGCGCAGATAAAATATCTCGGCGGCCGCTAGATGCGCGGCGGCAACGGAGCACTGTGCTAAACAGCCGACCCGATAGGACGACGGCAGAACCGGATCGGTGCCCGTCAGTTCGATATGGTTTAGGGCTTCATTTGGAAGACCGGCATTATGCCAGAGGGATTTGAGCTGATCCCGCGCCGTCACGCGGCGACCAACTCGGCCGCCCGGGTCCAAGCCTTTTGAGCACCCACCGCGTCGTTCAAGCCGTCCAGTGCCCGGGCCATAGATCGCCAATTCAGGGGGCTCGAAGGCTTCAGCGCGATCCGTTCTGCCAACAAGGCATGGGCCAGATTATATCGTTTGGCCCGCAAGGCAGCCTCAATCAGGGTCAGGGAGATAACGTCGCGCTGGGCGTAACTACCACCGAATACAAAGGATTTGTAGCGCACGGGCAATAGCAGATCGACAGTCGCCTCGTAGTTCTCCCGGCTAAAGGCGAGCAGGCCCCGGCAAATGGGAATGCCCGCTTCCTTGGTCATGTTGGCGTTGGTGCCGCCCCGCTCGGTCACGTAGCTGGCCGCGGCGGCCAATAGGCGGGCGGCCGCCATGTCCCGACCATCTCCGGCAAAGGTCATCATGGCGTGCATGTCGTTAAAGGCATAGTGGGTATCCTCGGCGCTGGGCTCCCACTTGTCTGCCAACTCGCCCCAGCGGTGGCTAACGTCCACACCCATGAGATTGAGGCGCCACAGCATGGCCGCCGCATCCAGCTCCTCCAATGAAATTTCCGAGCTCTTGTTGCGTACGCCTTCGTCGTAGATTTCGATGACTCTGTCGATCTGGCCCAGCTCCAGATGATAAAGGCCCAGGTGCCACCAGAGGTGAATGGAAAAGCCGCTGTCGACCCAATCGCTTTTGCGCGCGGTCATCCAATCGATGCCGTCTTGCTGACGCCCCTGCATCTCCATCACGTGGGCGGCTGCATGAATGGCGTAAACGTCCTTTGAGTTTATCTCCACGGCATGGCGGGCCATCTCCTCGGCTTGGCTATAGTCGCCACTCTCCTCCAGGCAAAAGGCATGCATGCCCAAGACAAAGCCGAAGCCCGGCACGTCCGGGGTCCAGGCTCGCCTCGCGCGGGCGATACGGTCGCGCATTTGCACGGGGTCGCCCAGGTAAAAATCCGCCATGTGAGCAGAAAACAAGGCCAGAAGGTCGAGGGGAAACTCCAGCAGGACCGCCTCCCAATGCCCCACGGCCTCCTCAAGGTTGCCCCGAAGCCAGGCGCGGGCGGCGGCAATATGGCCTCGCTCGCGATGATTGGCGGCGCCGGTCAGGCTTTCCGCCAATTCGACCTGGCGCGCCACGTCGGGCAACAAAGCCCGCTCCATCGCCATCAGTTGTAGCGACGCGCGCAGGCAATGACCCATTACAAAAGCGGGGTCAGCCTCAAGCCCACCATCAATCGTTGCCACCGCGTCACCGCGAATGCTCAAGGCCTCATTGAGGGCAACTTCGAAAGTATCCAGCGAGGATTGATTATCTGAAGATGTGGGAACACCTCTGACATCGGGCAGGCTCATTATTTTTCTCCGCGTCGACGACTCCACCATTCAATACGGAGTATCGCACGATGCCGCCCAAAGGCAAATGCCCGAAAAAATGTTGTTTTTTCGACCCAATCCCAAAGTCATTCCAAGCCATCAGCCCCATAGGCATAGAAATTGGGCGCCTGCTTCAGGGTCGACTCCGAATTTGCATCATCGCGACCTTTGTCTGCATTGCCCAGATAGACACCATAGGCAAACGACCCGGCTTCGCGGAAAAAGCCCCCTTCGGCATTGGGATCATCGTTATCGTTTGCGTCACCCCACTCGGTGACAACATAGCTTCGGTATTGATTGACCCGCTCGGGGTTCAGAAAAATGTTGCGGGTATCCTTGATAAAGTGGGTCGATCCGTCTTCACGAGACGGCCGTGAGGAGGTGGCGCTGGGCTCAGGCTGATCGGCAATTACCTGCGCGGCCTTGGCGCGGGCTTTGTTGGCGCGCATCTCCCGATCAATCTCTTCTTCATCCGCACCAATGGCGCGGGCCGCTGCGATGGGGCTGCCGGTCGCCAAAAAGGCGGCGAAAAAATCGCCGGCATTTTCGAAACTAGACCCAAATTTGTTGCCGCCGTCGCCGCCACTGGCCCAGGCGCTGCTTTGAGGTCCCAAAACGGCGGGGCCAATTAGAAGGACGGTCAAGGCGATTGCCCTTGAGGCTTTTTGAAACATCTTATTCTCCTTTGGCGGAGGATTGGGCCCGTTGCAGGGCCGTGTCCGGGGCACCGGCAGCAAAAAGGCCGATGGTGCGCGGGCCATTGCCACTACGTGCACCTGTCTTTTCGGGGAGTAAGGTCAAGCGAATCCATCCCTTTTCGGCGGTCAGGTTGGTGGTCCGTCGAACCATGGCAACGGCCCAACCCCCCTCGTAAACCCGGTAGTAGCTGTTCAATCGGTCGCCGCGCTGTTGGTCCGGCCGGCTCACATATTCAATTTGCAACCGGTCGCCTGGTGCCAATTGGCTTCGCACGAACGCCATATAAAGGTAGTCGCCTTCGCCGATCGGAAGGGCCGTGGACTGGTTGATCGGCAAAGCGGCATCAATCGCCGTTGCCTGGAAACGCTCGAAGTTGCCGACCAATGAGGCACCCTGCTGTTCCATTGTGGCGACTGGCGCCACAAAGAGGGAAACGGTTGGCTGCTCCGCATAAACCGGAAAGACGATAGCTTCGCGGATAGCGATAGTCTGGCCAATCGACGGTCCCAGGGTGGCTTGCTGATTGCCGGAAATGGTCATTTGGTAGGCGACCACGGCCGTGCGGTTTGCGTCATCGGCAAAAATGATGGTGCCGGCCAGCTTCCGGTCTCTGCCTGTATGGTCTGGACCGGAAGCCTCCAAGGCCACCGCCCGTGCAACGTAAAAGTCTTTGAGAGCCGGGTCCACATAGGGATTTTGACGCCGCAGGGACACGCCAAAACTCTCCCAGATTTGGCCTGTCGAGTGACCTTGGATTTGGGCGACCACCGATTTGAGAGCTTGGTGAAGGTGCCGGTCCCCGGCCGGGATTTCCATCACCTCCCCTTGTGCATCGGTGCTCCAAATCGGGAAATCCTCGGTATTCGAGATCGAGTCTGAATCGCCAAAGGAGGCGAAACTTTCAAGGGACTCAAAGGCGTCGCTTGCAATCGAATCAGCTTTTTCACAGGCGGAAAGGAAAAGCATGCCAACCAAGGGCAGTGCCAAAAAGGGACGGAAGGTATGTCCGACGTGCATTAAAAACTCCAATACGAGTTATGCCGCCGGCGCACTCCGCAGACAGCCTCGTGGCGAATTTTATGACAAATGTCGTTAAATTATAGAATTAGCGGGTTAAGGAATCCTGAGCGGTGCCATGATTGAGGATCCGACCGCATAACGAGGTCGATCGTGGTTAATCATTTGCAAACAACAAGATAGGGCGGAGGTCGCCAAGTGCCTAAGCGGAAGCTAGGCTCGCTTGATATCGGCCACCAATTGGTTCAGACGATCAAGTCCCTCTCGCAGATAGTCGTCCGGCAAGGCGGAGCTGAAGCGGAAGTGATTTTCCAGCCCAAAACAAGCGCCTGGTATGACCAGCGTGCCTTTTTCGCTTAAGAGCCGTTGGGAAAATTCCATGGAGCCGATCGGCAGATTATAGCGCACGAAGGACATGGCCGAGGCCTGTGGTGGCACCACCGAGAAGACGCCGTCGTGCACCGTCAACCCTTCTCGCAGACTGTCGAAACCCCGGCGAATTAAGTGCCGTGCTCGAGCGGTGATTTTGGCGCGGGCCTCTGGCTGAAGGGCCGCTTCGGCCAATCTATTTCCTAACATGGTGGCCGATATGGCGGCATATTCGTGGCGCCGCCAAAAGGCCTGCACCAGGTCCGTCGGCGCAACCGCCCAGCCCAGGCGCAGACCTGGCAAGCCATAAGCCTTGCTCATGGAGTTGATGGCAACCACGCGATCATAGTCGCCCCAAAAGCTGGTCGTGGCCTGATTGCCGCCCCGTTCGGTTCCCGCATAGACTTCGTCGGCCACGATCCAGGCGCCCCGCTGTGCCGCCACAGCGATGACGGCGGCTCGCTCGTCGCTGTCCAAAATATGGCCGGTCGGGTTGTTGGGATTGACCAGATGAATGAGCTTGGTTTTGTCCGAGGCGGCCGTAGCCAGGCCGTCCTGATCCAAGCGCCAGCCCTTTTCTTCCTGCAGAGGGACGGTTTTCACCGAAATGCCTAAGTTCAAGGCATTTCCTGGCAGTTGTTGATAGGTTGGTTGAAGCGCAATTACCTCGTCTCCAGGCTCCAAAAGGCAAGAGGCTGCTAGGTGGTTGGCCTCCGAGGCACCTATGGTGACCAGGACATTCTCAGCGTTCGCGCTGTCATAGAGCCCTGCGATGGTCTCGCGCAGACGCTGGGTGCCGTTGACTTCGGGGTAGTTGAGTTCGGTTGCTTGCAGCTGTTCTACCGTCAGGCCCGTCAGCTCTAAAAGTTCGCCGAGCGTTAGAGGGTGTACGCCGCTTTCGGAGAAGTTCAACTCGGCCAGTTGCTCGTACTCCGACAAAAACTGCTCGACTTGGAAAGGGTGAAACATAGGGCCTCCGGGATAGTATCCGTGACGGAACTGAAGCACTTTCACTTTATGACCGACTTCAGGTGGTCAGCTGCTGCTAGACCCATTATACCTTTTCGCTCCGATGGCTAAAGAGTGCCCGCTAAAGACGCGACTCTAAAAAGAGGAGGTTACAGTGAGTGAATCCGTGGAAATGAGCCTGGCCGAGGCCTATGACCTGTCTTTGGGTTGCTTGCTCGCCAACGGCTGCGACGGGGAAAATGCCCGGGCTGTGACGGAGACTATGATTGCCGCTGAGCGGGACGGAGCTGCTTCCCATGGACTCTTTCGTTTGCCCGGTTACGTAGCCGCCTTGCGCAGCGGCAAGGTGGACGGGGGCGCGGCGCCGACGGTTAATCGCTTGGCGCCCGGCGTCGTTCAGGTCGATGGGCACGGCGGATTTGCACCGCTGGCCTTGGAGCGGGGTCGCGCGCCTCTTGTCGAGGCCACCCGTGAGCAGGGCATCGCGGCACTGAGCCTCATTCGCATTCATCATTTCGCCGCTCTCTGGGTGGAAATCGAGGCTCTTTGCGAAGCCGGTCTGGCGGCTTTGGCCTGTACCGCCTACATGCCGGCTATGGCTCCAGCCGGCGGCCGCGAGGCTCTATATGGCACCAACCCAATGGCCTTTGGCTGGCCACGGCGAAACGGCCCCCCGGTCGTGTTTGACCAGGCCTCGGCGGCCATGGCGCGGGGCGAGGTGATGATCGCCGCCCGCGAGGGGCACGAGCTGCCGCCCGGTGTGGGCTTGAATCCGGACGGCCAGGCGACCACAGACCCCAATGAGGTCCTCAAAGGGGTCATGCTTCCCTTCGGCGGTTATAAGGGTTCCTCCATCGCCATGATGGTGGAACTTTTGGCGGCCGGCCTGGTTGGCGAGCGTTTTAGTTTCGAGGCGGCACAGCACGATAACAAGGACGGCGGCCCGCCCCGCGGCGGCGAGTTTATCCTGGCTCTTGACCCGGCCCGCTTCGGCGATGCCGGCTGGATGGATCACTGCGAGGGCTTTTTCGAAAAAATGCTCTCCATCGAGGGCGTGCGCCTACCCGGGTCCCGTCGCCACGCTAACCGGGACAAAATGGCTGCCGGCGCCATAAAACTCCCTGCCCAACTGCACGAGAAGATTCAAGAGTTAGCCGGGAAATAAGCCTTACAGTCCCAAGTCCTGACGGACCTCAAAGGCGTTTTCCCAGCCCGGGTACTTGCTCAAGAGGGCTTGCAGATCCGGTCGGTCCAGGAAGGTAAAGCGGCCCGCTTCCCAGAAGATCTCACCATTAAAGGTGATGGTGGGGTCGATGAGAGTCCAGGCTATCTCACCGGGCGCGTAGTCGCCGCAGGTATGGAAGTGGGCATGGCGCGGGCTGGCATAGGCGACGCTCCCCCACCGGCTGGGGTGATCTGCCGCGCGCCGATTATAAAAAGTTTTGGGATGAATACCGGCGTGCCAGGAATGCACGATCTCCGGGTCCAATCCAAGTTCCCGGGACACCATATCATAATAGTCCCGGACCTTTGCGACCGCTGACGCTGGCCCTTGGAAGTCACGAATACGACCGTCGGCGACCTGAGCGGTAACGGGTATGTCCAAGCGGACCACATCTGGATCGTGCAGATGGGTGTCCGTGGAGGTGATCCAACGGCTCAAGACGATCTTGCCTTGCATGCTGCTGGCGGCGATGGGGCGGAAGATGGTCACGGGGAAAAGGCGCAAGGAAAAATCCTTCTTGCCCTTTGATTGGGGCTGTCTCGGCGGTTCGTAGCCCGACAAATCGCTACCGGCAGGGCAGGTCACGCGCCATGCCACGCCGCCATCCAGGACCTCGTGGATTTTTTGCCTAACCTCCAGCATTAAGGCGTGGGGCAGCCGGGCGAAGTCCGAGGCCAGATACTCCCGGTCCAAGATGTAGGTCATGGTCTTGGTCCCGTCGCCGGGCAGGGCGTCGAAGCGAAGCTGATCGCCGATGCGACTGAAAAAAACCGTATGATCGGCATTCTCCATGGCGCCGACGATGACTTTCGGGAAATCCTCAGGACCCTTGACCCGGGGGGTTTTCAGGATGAAGACCTGAGCGCCCAACTTCTGCGCTTCAGCCTCCACAATATCGGCCACCTCTGGTGCGAAGTGGTCCAGGGAAGCGTCCTCGCTGATCAAAAGCAAACGCTCACCCCCTTTGATTTGCAAACAGCCTTGCAGCAGGTTTTGCGCCCCTTCCTCCAGGCGTGCCGTAGACTCTGCGAGCGTGACATTGGTGGACATTTTTCCTCCAGGCCAGATAGAGTCCCAGTTTGAGCAAAAGGGCGGGCGTATGGCAAGCCGCTTCGTGTTAGCCGACCGGGAGAGTAGGGAGCGCCAATGATGATTCACCACCTCGACCCCCATGGGCTCCGGTGCCGCCTCTTAGATGGCAACGAGCTCGCCCTCTTTGACGTACGCGGTGGCCCGGCCTTTCGGGCGGGCCATTTGCTGCTGGCGGTGAACCTGTCCTGGGACGTCTTGTCCGGGCCAGACGGACGAGCGCTGGCGGATAAATTGGTGCCACGGCCAGCGGCTCGGATCGTTCTCTATGATGATGATGGCGGGCAAGCTGAAAGGGCCTGCGCGCTTTTGCGAGAATGGGGCTATCAAGACATTTCCCTTCTCGAGGGGGGCATCGCCACGTGGGAGGAAGCCGGCTTCGAGATTTTTACGGGAACCTACACCATCAACAATGCCTTCGCCTTTTTCTTGGAGCACCATTTCGCCATACCTCGAATGAATGCTGATGAAGTGGCGCAGAGACTGGAAAGCGACGGAAAGACCGTCGTTATCGATAGCCGCCCCATACAAGAATTTTATCAGGCCTCTATTCCTGGTGCGATACATCTGCCCGTGGCCGAGTTGGTCTATCGGCTGATTGATCAGATACCTGATGAGAAAACCGACATCGTGGTCCATTGCGGTGGCAAGGCCCGCGCCGTACTTGGCTGTCAGGCCCTAAGGCTAGCTAGCATTCCCAATCGGGTTTGGGCTATGGAGCACGGCACCATGGGCTGGGACTTGAGCGGCCGCTGCTTGTTGCAGGGTAAAAACCCGGCCTTGCCGGCGGCATCGGTTGCGGCCCTGGATTGGTCTAGCGGGCTTGCGAAAAGTTTTTCTGAGACGTTCCGGATCCCTCAGATTTCATGTGACACGCTGGAGGCGTGGCGGACCGACGAAAGTCGCAGCCTCTATATGATCGATGTGCGGACTTGGCAGGAGTTTCAGGCTGGGCATTTGCCCGGGTCCTGCTGGGTGCCGGGCGGCGAATTGGTGGGCTTGACGGAGGATCACATAGCCACCCGGAATGCCCGGATTTGTTTGCTGGACGACAACGGTGCCCGCGCCCGTCTGGCCGCCCTTTATCTCCGGCAAATGGGTTGGCGCGATGTGGCCGTGCTGGCGGGCGGCCTGAAAGGGCGAGACTTGACGGCGTCCGTGCCCGCCACGCAGGAACTGGCGGCAAATGCCGAGCCCGCGTCCTTGCTCGACGCGGAGCGCCCACAGCGCATCAAGGGCTATGAGACCACCATTGCCCAACGAGCGCGGTTATTTGGGCAGGTCCTGCGCGACGGTACCTTGTCCTTTAGGGTCCGGTGAGCGGTCGAGCAAGAGACTTAGCCTTTGCAAATGGCCCCGCCCGAATATTAGAAGTGGCGCTTCTTTTGTCCTGCTTTGCCCCATCAAGATAAGCCGCTTTAAACCACCCAAGGCTGCCTAAAATGCCCATCACCTGCCCCATCCGCCCCGTAGGACCCGGAGATTTGAGCTTCATCGCTCAAGCCGAAGCGGATCCAACCATTGCCGCTTTTGTTAGCGCCCTGCCTCGACAGACCCATTTAGAAAATCTAGCCTCGCCCGATTTCGGCTATCGCGTTGGTTTGGACGATCAAGGCCGGCCGGTGGGCTATTGTGTCTTTGTGGGCCTGACAAATCGTCATCGGTCAATAGAGCTGCGCAACTATGCTATCGCGCGCCGAAGAAGCGGATTTGGCCAAGCCATGTTGCGCGCCCTTATCGCCGAATCCTTCGACGAGTTGGGCGCCAACCGTCTTTGGCTGGATGTTTTTCCGGACAACCATGTCGCCCGACAGCTTTATACAAAGCTCGGCTTTCGCGAGGAGGGGTTGATGCGCGAGTGCTATATCTGGAAAGGCAATCCGCAGTCTTCAATCTTAATGTCGATCTTGGCGAGCGAGTACCGATTGAGCAAAGGCACATCTTGAAAGATACCTTCCCCAGAGCGCCGTTAGGCTTGTGCAAACCGAGGCGACAGTGAAACAATGAAGGACTTCCCCGTGTTGGGAACGGTCTTGGGCTGTGAGGAGTCAGCACTTTGTTGGACAGGTTGCCAAACCCGCCGACGCGGGGATTTCCGGAATCCGAGTTTGTCCGGCGTTGCGAGGGAGCCCAGAGGGCGATGGCCACGGCGGGATTGGATGTCCTGCTGCTGACCTGTGAGCCCGAGGTACGTTACTTTTCCGGCTTCTTGAGCCGTTTTTGGGAAAGCCCGACCCGGCCGTGGTTTTTGCTGGTGCCGGTGCGGGGCAAGCCCATCGCGGTTATTCCCGAGATCGGTGCGGCGGGAATGGCCGCGACTTGGATCGAAGACATCCGCACCTGGTCGGCGCCGGACCTGAAGGACGACGGGATCAGCCTTTTGAAGGGCGCCCTGGATGACGTGACGGAGGCGCAAGGGCGCATCGGCCTGGCCATGGATTTGGAAAGCCACCTACGCATGCCCCTGCGGGATTTCGAGGCCTTGCGGGCGCGTCTGCCGGGCAAGGCCTTTGTGGACGCGGGCCCGCTTTTGCGATCTCTGCGCGGCGTCAAGTCTGAGGCGGAAATCGATAAAATTCGCTATGCCTGCCACGTGGCCTCCAGCGGCTTTGAGGCACTGCCCGGCCATGCCGCCCTGGGGCAAAGCGAGCGGGAGATTTGCCGACAGCTAAAGATCAATATGTTAAGCGGCGGCGCCGACAGCACCCCCTATGTGATCGCCGGGTCGGGGCCGGGCGGCTATGACAACATCATCATGGGGCCGACGGACCGCCAGCTGGGAGCAGGCGATGTCTTGATCATCGATACGGGCACCACCTACGACGGCTATTTTTGCGACTTTGACCGTAACTGGGCTTTTGGTCGGTCCGATGATGAGGTGCGGCGTGCCTACGAGGTGGTTTTTGCCGCGACCGAGGCCGGCTATCAGGCTGCTCGGCCCGGCGCCACGGCCGCCGACCTTTGGGCCGCCATGGCTCGGGTGATGGAGGCGGGTGGATCCCTCGGCAATGAGGTGGGGCGGTTGGGACATGGTTTGGGCATGCAGTTGACCGAGGGACATTCCAACATGCCCGGCGACGAAACCATCCTTCAGCCTGGCATGGTCGTCACCCTAGAGCCGGGTATGACCTTTGCCCCCCAAAGAATGATGGTGCATGAGGAAAATATTGTAATTCGGGAAGGCGAGGCAGAATGGCTTAGTTGGCGCGCGGCACCTGAATTGCCGATCATAAAATAACGCCGGGAATCTTTAGGGTATAAATTGGGGACGCTGTTATGAATAACTGGCCGGTACAAAAAGCCTCGTCGCTAACCTTGGGGCTTATCTTGGTATTTCTCGCGATGCTGCCTGGCGCTGTATTGGCCCAGGTCAACAGCTTGGAGCCCTTCTTGGGGCGCTGGTCCGGTGTTGCCCTGACCGAACACTACCAAGAGCCTGGCCTTTTCGGTTACGTCCAGCGCGATTTGGACGTGGATATCGAGCGCATTGAGGGTGGATTTGCCATCACCTGGATCACCGAAATCCACGGAGACAAGGAGGCCGCAACCAAACGACGCGAGACAACCATGGCCTTTCATCTTGTGGAGCCGGGCCTTTTCGAGGCAGTAAACTTCTCCCAGGTCAACGAGAGCGGATCGCCCTTTGGAGTGCGTTACAGTTGGGCGCGTATCGACAACGGTCCCCAGGGGAAAAGCCCCAAGCTGATGATTTCGGTTTTGGAAATCGATAGGGGCGGCGTGGCCGACCTATCCCACTATGTCCGGGCGATTGATGCCGCCGGGCAAATGGATCTGGAGTACATCCGTGATCGCGACGGGCGCCGCTTGCGCCGTGTCACCGGAAAACTCATCCCGGAGCGACAATAAACCTAGCGCTTTTAGTCATTTGGACGGCTCTTCAGGTGAGGGCATTTCCGCGGGCTTTTCTTTATCGCTCGTACGCGGGGTGCCGCTCAATTTCTGTTCCGCCGTCGGGTCGACGGTTGACACCGTTTGAACCACCCGGATGGCATCGGCGAACTTGGTTCGGTCCTCTTGGGCGACGGCGGTCCGCTTGCGGGTCCGGATGAAGGCAAAAACAGCCATGCTCGCCTGGGCAGCCGCTGTAAAGGCAAATAGCCCGTCATTGGACCAGTAGCGCATGAGGCCAGAGGCGATGAGGGGCCCCAATATGGCGCCACCGGCAAAGACCAGCAGCAGGCCGCTGGCCGCCTCCACGAAACCGTCCTTTTCCACGAAGTCGTTCAAGTGAGCGGCACACAGCGCATAGAGGCAAAAAGTAAACATGCCGAAGAAAAAAGCGCACAGAAAAACCGCTGGCGGCCAATAGTGATTCGTTAGATCCATGCTGACCCCGGCAATCGCGGCCAGGGTGCAGGCGATGATGATGACCCGCCGCCGATCCATCCGGTCCGACGCCCGACCTAGGGGCCATTGACCCACTGCGCCCCCCAAGACGGTCACGCTCATAAAGATCGCGATCTGAGACGTGGCCAGCCCCAGGTTCTCCGCAAATACCGGCGCTAAGGACCAGAAAGAGCCATTGGTCATGCCCACCACGAAGATGCCGACAAAACCCACGGGCGAGAGGCGGTATAGGTGCTTGAACCGGATCCGCACCGACTGGACCGGCGCCGGCGGCGGCGAGCGGGTGAGCGCCACGGGTACCGCCGCCAAGGACACCAGAATGGAGGCCAGGGCAAAGAGCGTGAAGCCCGACACTGGGGCCAAGGTGATCATCATCTGACCGATGGTAATCACCGTCAGATTGATGATGGTATAGACCGAAAAGACCAGACCCCGGGTCTGGTTGGTCGCCCTTTCGTTGAGCCAGCTCTCGATAATCATGAATAAGCAGGCAAAGCAAAAGCCGGTCACCGCCCGCAAGGGCCACCAGACACCGGGGTCCAGGATCAGGACGTGGGCCAGGGCGATGGTCGAAGCGACAGAGACCATGGCGGTGAAGGCGCGGATGTGGCCCACCCGCTGAATAACCGCTGCGCCCCGCAGACAGCCAAGAGCGAAGCCCAGAAAGTAGGAAGACCCTAAAATACCGATCTCCATGGTGGAAAAGGTCGCCAATTGGGCGCGCAGGGGCAATAGGGTGCCCTGGAGGCCATTGCCCATGAGCAAAAACGCCATGCTGAGCAAAAGAGCAAAAAAGGGAGCGATGGTTTTGATCACACCTTGATCCGTTACGTCTTGGTAATGGGCTTTCGGGCGGTCCGGCGCCCCAATTTTAGAGAATAATCAGCCGCCTAGGCAGTTATGGCAACGCTTTCTTAAGCTCTCTTTAACCATCCTTCGCCAGCTTATTTTTCGCCGTTGATTGCGCTGGGCCGGGGGGATAGAGTTCCGCTCGATTTTGCACTGCAACATCGGGTCGCCGCATCCGGTGCTAGGACGTCAAGGAAAAGGGCGGCTAGCACCGTAAGGGCTAGTCCGATCAAGCGGTGCCCCTTGTATATCAGCGATAAAGTCAAAAGTTGGGATAATCCTGGGATTGATGAGTAAGGATGAGTAGCGATACCAAAACTTCGGCCGACCCAAAGGAGGTCTGTTTCCAGCGCCTGATCCTCAAGCTACAGGACTATTGGGCAGACCAGGGCTGCGTTATCCTGCAACCCTATGACATGGAAGTGGGCGCAGGAACCTTTCATCCAGCAACCACCTTGCGTGCCCTTGGGCCTGGGGTTTGGCGCTGCGCCTATGTTCAGCCGTCGCGCCGGCCGACGGACGGGCGTTTTGGCGAGAACCCAAACCGACTGCAACATTATTATCAATATCAAGTTCTCTTGAAACCCTCACCGCCTAATAGTCAGGAGCTCTATTTAGGGTCTTTGCAGGCCATTGGTATTGATCCACTGGCCCATGACATTCGCTTTGTAGAGGACGATTGGGAGTCCCCCACCTTGGGCGCCTGGGGCTTGGGTTGGGAGGTCTGGTGCGACGGTATGGAAGTCAGCCAGTTCACCTACTTTCAGCAGGTGGGCGGCATCGATTGTAGCCCGGTGCCGGTGGAGCTGACCTATGGCCTGGAACGCCTGGCCATGTATGTCCAAGGGGTAGACAGCATTTTTGATCTGGATTGGGACGGAGTGCCAGCTGAAGAGGGTGGCAAGACCTATGGCGACGTTTTCCTTCAGGCCGAACAGGAATTTTCTGCCTTCAACTTCGATGCAGCCTCGACCGAGCATCTGTTCCGCCACTTCGCGGATGCGGAGCAGGAATGCCAATCCATTCTGCAGCATGGTCGCGCCGGCGGGCGTCTCTTGCCCTTGCCGGCATATGACCAATGCATGAAGGCTAGCCACCTCTTCAACCTCTTGGATGCTCGCGGCGTCATTTCGGTGACAGAACGCCAGGCCTATATCGGCAGGGTGCGGGCCTTGGCCAAGGCCTGTTGCGAGGACTGGTATCGGACCCAAACCGAGGATCAACCAGGGGCAGGTCATGCCTGAATTTCTCTTCGAGATCCGCAGCGAGGAAATCCCCGCCCACATGCAGCGTCGCGCCGCCGATCAGTTGCGCGAGCGCCTTTTGGCAATGACAAGTGAGATGGGGTTTTTCAAAGATGTCGGTTTGGACCAGGTTCGCACCTTCGTCACGCCCCGTCGCCTCGTCGGCGTGATTGACGGGCTGCCGGCCCAGCAGGAAGATATCGAAAAGAGCCGTAAGGGCCCCAAGGTGGGCGCCCCCGAGCAGGCCGTGCAGGGCTTCCTCAAGGCGGCTGGCCTCTCCTCCCTTGACGAGGCCTCTATTGAGGAAACCCCGAAAGGCCAAGTTTACATGGCCCATTGGCTGGAGAAGGGGCGAGCCACGGCGGATGTCTTGGCCGAAAAGCTGCCGGAACTCTTGGCGGCCTTCGATTGGCCCAAATCCATGCGTTGGGGCAATGGCGCGGCGCGTTGGGTGCGGCCCCTGCAGGGCATCGTCGCCGTTTTTGACGGTCGGCCCCTGGAGGGTGGCTTCGGCTTGGCCAGTTTAACCGACCAACCTGAGCATCGTTTTGCCTTTAGCGACCGGACGGTCGGCCATCGCTTTTTGGCGCCGGATGACATCCAGGTGACGGATTTCGACAGTTATCGGACCGCCTTGCAAGAGGCTTTCGTGGAAGTCGATCCGCAGGTCCGCGAAGCCCAGATCCAAAAGGATGCCGACGCCCTTTGCGCCGCGGAAGGTCTGACATTGAGGCCTGACAAAGCTCTGGTCCGCGAGGTGGCGGGCTTGGTGGAATGGCCGGTGGTCTTGATGGGCTCCATTGAGCCGGCTTTCATGGACCTGCCGCCCGAGGTGATGGTGACGGCCATGCGCTCCCACCAGAAGTATTTTGCCGTGGAGCAAGGCGACAACGCCGGCGAATCCAAGCTGGCGGGCCGCTTTTGTTTCGTCTCCAACATGTTGACCAAGGACGACGGTGCCGCGATCATCGCCGGCAACGAAAGGGTTCTGAGCGCCCGTTTGGCCGATGCCCAGTTCTTTTGGGACCAAGATCGTAAGATCTCTTTGGCCGACCGGATCTCGGCCCTGGCCAATATTGTTTTTCACGCCAAGCTGGGCAGCTTGGCCGACAAGGTCTCGCGCCTGCAGAGCCTAGCGGTGCACTTGGCTCAATCCATAGAGGGCGTCGACCGGGACCGGGTGCGCTCTGCCGCACGCCTTGCCAAGGCTGACCTGACCACCGGCATGGTGGGTGAATTCCCCGAATTGCAGGGGGTGATGGGGCGCTATTACGCCCTTCATGATCAGGAACATCCCGACGTGGCCGCGGCGATCGCTGCTCACTATTCGCCCCTGGGACCCGGCGACCCGTGCCCCGCCGCGCCGGTCTCGGTGGCGGTGGCCCTGGCCGACAAATTGGATACATTGGCGGGATTCTGGGCTATCGATGAAAAACCCACCGGGTCCAAGGATCCCTTTGCCCTGCGCCGCGCGGCCTTGGGGGTGATCCGCTTGATCTTGGAGAACGGTCTGCGCCTGCCCTTGGCCGAGGCCTTGCGCCACGCCTTGGAGCCCTACCGCCAAATGGGGTTGGTGGAGGGGCTTAAGCCCCTGGTGGAAGACCTGCTGCAATTCTTTGCCGATCGCCTGAAGGTTGTGCTTCGGGAAAAAGGGGTGCGTCACGACCTCATCTCCGCCGTTTTTGCTCTGGGTGATGAAGACGACCTGGTGCGTCTCCTTGCGCGGGTAGAGGCCCTATCCGGCTTTTTGGCCAGCGACGATGGGGCCAACCTTCTTGTGGCCTATGGTCGCGCCACCAACATCGTGCGCATCGAGAGTAAAAAGGATCGGAGCGCCTTCGATCAGGCCGTGGCCTCATCCTTGCTGGCAGAAGCCGAGGAATCGGCACTTTTTGAGGCCTTAGAGGCCTCCGGAGGTGATGCGGCGTTGGCCTTAAAGGCCGAAGACTTCACCGCTGCCATGGCAGCCATGGCCAGCTTGCGCCGTCCGGTGGACGCCTTTTTCGATCAGGTGATGGTCAACAGCGAGAATCCGGACCTGCGGGCCAACCGCCTGCGTCTGCTATCGCAAATCGGCGCCACTCTGTCTCAGGTGGCGGATTTTAGCAAAATCGAAGGGGTAAACCGCTAATTTACCCGGGTTATGTGGATTTGGGCAGTCAGCCCTTCGGTAGAATTTGGATTGGCCCGAAGGTTGGGCAAATGGTGAAAGGGTAAAAGCGCTATGACCAAATGGGTCTATTCCTTCGGAGACGGAAAAGCCGAAGGTAACGCGGAAATGAAAAACCTGCTGGGTGGCAAGGGGGCCAATCTGGCAGAGATGTCGTCCCTGGGACTACCCGTGCCGCCCGGTTTTACCATCACCACCGAGGCCTGCACCCATTACTACGCCAACGATAAGACCTATCCTGAGGAGCTGGCGGACCAGGTGAGCGCCGCACTGACCCAGGTGGAACAGATCGTCGGTGCCAAATTCGACGACCCGGCTAATCCATTACTGATCTCGGTACGCTCAGGTGCCCGTGTGTCCATGCCGGGCATGATGGATACGGTTTTGAACCTGGGCCTCAATGATGAAACCGTCGAGGGCCTTGCCAAACACAGCGGTGACCGACGCTTTGCCTACGACAGCTATCGCCGTTTTATCCAAATGTTCGGTGACGTGGTTCTGGGCGTGGATCACCACAACTTCGAAGACATTTTGGAGCTCCGCAAGGAGGATCTGGGCGTCACACTGGATACGGATCTAAGCGCGGACGATTGGCTTCAGGTCATCGCTGATTTTAAGGACAAGATCGTCGAGGTAACCGGCGAACCCTTTCCCCAGTCGCCGCGCGACCAG
This sequence comes from Pseudomonadota bacterium, assembly GCA_039028695.1. GTDB lineage: Bacteria > Pseudomonadota > Alphaproteobacteria > Kiloniellales > Kiloniellaceae > JANQKX01. The sequence goes on along the minus strand of JBCCHN010000092.1, from coordinate 2,672 downwards.
GCCTGGCAAGCCATTGGTGCCGTTATCAGCTCGTGGATGAATCAACGGGCCATCACCTATCGCAAACTGCACAATATCTCCGCCGATTGGGGCACGGCCGTGAACCTACAGGCTATGGTTTTTGGTAACATGGGCGATGACTGTGCGACAGGCGTGGCTTTTACCCGCAATCCCTCCACCGGCGACAACGCCTTTTATGGCGAATATCTGGTCAATGCCCAGGGCGAGGACGTGGTGGCGGGCATCCGCACGCCGCAAAACCTGACCATCGCGGGTAAGGAGGAACAGGGCTCCAAACTGCCGGCCATGGAAGAGGTCATGCCCGACGTGGTTGCCCAACTGGGTGAGGTGCGCGCGATTCTGGAGCAGCATTATCGGGATATGCAAGACATTGAGTTCACCGTGCAGCGGGGCAAACTCTACATGCTGCAGACCCGCAGCGGCAAGCGCACTGCACCGGCGGCATTAAAAATCGCCGCGGACATGGTGGCGGAAGGGCTGATTGACGAGGCCGAGGCGGTGCGCCGTATCAATCCATCCTCTCTGGACCAATTATTGCACCCGACCTTGGATCCGAGTGTGCCGCGCGAGGTGATCGCCCGCGGATTGCCAGCCTCGCCTGGCGCGGCCGCGGGACATGTTGTCTTCACCGCCGATGAAGCCGAACGCCGTTCCGGCTTGGGCGAGACGGTGATCCTGTGCCGTACTGAAACCAGTCCTGAGGATATTCACGGCATGCACGCGGCAGCCGGGATTGTCACAGCGCGGGGCGGCATGACCAGTCACGCAGCCGTGGTGGCCCGTGGTATGGGCCGTGCCTGCGTATCGGGCGCTGGGGACCTGCGCATTGATGCCGAGGCCCGCACGATGAAAGTGCGCAGCACGACCTTGAAAGAAGGGGACATGATCACTATCGACGGCGGTACCGGCGAAGTCATGATGGGTGAGGTGGCAACGATTCAGCCCGAGCTCTCGGGAGACTTCGCCCGCATCATGGATTGGGCCGATCGCTATCGGACCATGAAAGTGCGCACGAACGCTGAAACGCCGGCAGAATGCCGTAGCGCCTTGCGTTTTGGAGCCGAGGGAGTTGGCCTCAGCCGTACCGAGCATATGTTCTTTGATGCGGGGCGCATCGTCGCCGTGCGTGAGATGATCCTGGCTGATGACGAGGCCGGGCGACGCAAGGCGCTGGCTAAGATTTTGCCCATGCAGCGCCAGGACTTCATTGAGATCTTCACCATCATGAAGGGACTGCCGGTAACCATTCGACTGCTGGATCCACCACTGCACGAATTCCTGCCTCATAGCGACGCCGACATGGCCGAGGTGGCGGAGGCGGCCGGTGTTGCCGAAAGCCTGTTGCGGAACCGCGTTGCCAAGCTTCGTGAAACCAATCCCATGCTCGGTCATCGGGGCTGTCGTTTGGGTATCACCTATCCTGAAATCTACGAGATGCAGGCACGGGCAATCTTTGAGGCAGCAGCGGCCGTCGCTAAGCAGAATGGAGCCAACGGGTCCGGCGCCACTGTCGAACCTGAAATTATGATTCCCTTGATTTCCATGCGTGAGGAACTGGATGTCCTCAAAGCGTTGGTCGATCGAGTTGCTAAGGAGGTTTTGGAAGAAGCCGGCGTCGATGTTCCCTATCTGGTGGGCACCATGATCGAATTGCCGCGCGCATGCCTCCAGGCGGCGAAGATCGCCGAACAGGCCGAGTTCTTTTCATATGGCACCAACGACTTAACGCAGACAGCCTACGGTTTGTCTCGCGACGATGCGGGTAATTTCCTTGGTGCTTATGAACAAAGAGGCATCATCGACCAGGATCCCTTCATTTCTCTAGATCCGGAAGGTGTGGGCGAGTTGGTGGAGATTGCTTCGGAGCGGGGACGCAGCAGCCGCCCGGACATTAAGCTGGGAATATGTGGCGAACACGGCGGCGATCCGGCCTCGATTCATTTTTGTCAGAAGGTAGGCCTCTCCTATGTGAGCTGTTCTCCCTTCCGAGTTCCGATCGCCCGCTTGGCCGCCGCTCAGGCAGCTCTACAGGGCGGTTAAGCGGGTGAGCATCAGAGCGCTGCTCTTCGACGTGGGAGGAACCGTCTTTGATTGGCGCAGCGCGGTTGTCGCGGGTATCAAATCCCTGCCCGCACTCACCGAGCAGGACGCCGAAGACTTCAGCGCAGCATGGCGGGAGCGCTCCCTCGTCGAGATCGAGGCCATCGCGGCGGAGCAAGAGCCCTGGCGTCCCTTTGATGCGGTTTTGGAAAGTTCCCTCCGGCACTGTTTGAGACAGATGAATTGCGACGAACTTTCGGATCGGGAGAACAAATACCTCCTGTCGGCTTGGGAGCGGATGCCGGCCTGGCCCGAGGCGCCTGCGGCCCTCTCCCGCTTGCAGGATCATTTCTTTCTCGCGCCACTTACAATTTTGAGTTTGCGGGTCGCTGCGCACAGCTCCCGCTTTGCTGGCCTGACGTGGGATGCGATCATCTCCTGCGATGCCCTCGGAGTTACCAAGCCTCACCCGGAAAGCTATCGTCGGGCCTTGGCAGCCATCGGGCGTAGTGGCGAGGAGGTCCTTTTTGTCGCCGCTCATCCCAGTGACCTGCGGGCGGCTCGGGAACATGGCATGAAGACTGCTTACGTGATCGCGCATCTGTTTGATT
>JBCCHN010000091.1:0-20229 GCA_039028695.1 Pseudomonadota bacterium | reverse complement strand
TAGGCGTGGCCCTTGTCGATCAGCGTCGAGATCATCTCGATCATTTGCGGAATATTGTCTGTTGCCCGCGGCTCGATCGTTTTTTCTTGTATATATTTTGAATGCCTTGTTAGGAGTACGGCTTAATGATAAAATCGGCCGCGTTTGGAATATTAGTCTATGGAATTGGCGCAATAAGCGTCTTCGGCACGGTTTACGCGCGGCACGAAAGTGCCGCCAACTCAGAAAAGCTGATAGAATACGCCATCGCCTCAGGTCTCATGTGGCCGGTAAACGCGTTAGCTTATTTCGTCTAGAGAATTCGGTGCGTTGTTAAGACTATAGGGCAAAAATTGGCGAAATCCGATTCGATAGGGACCTCTGGCCCGATGGCCATTGCCGCGCACGGCCTGCCTTAACCTCGCCAAGCGTGGTTCACCGCAAAGCGCACGGCCGCGGGCGACAGCTCGGGCCGAACCGTTTTGACAATTTGGACCGCCCGATTGGTAATCGTCATATAGTCCGAGCTACCGATTTCCGCCTCGCTCAATGCACGAGAAGCGATGCGCTCCAGATCGGGATCCAATTCCATCAATTACCCCTGAAATACTGACGCCTAAACGACTTGCAGCTGACCGGCTTGAATTTGACAGCTTGGCCACACCTTGGTTTCGGCAAAGACCTTGCTGACCGAGACACGATGCCTAAAACGCGCCGCGCTCGAACGATGCATAAAATTTTCATAAATTTGAGTTAAAATTTGATGAATCAAGGTGGGGAGCAAGGCCCCATCCGATCACAATATGACCGAGTCATGGCAAAAGGTCTCGGCATTCTTTTGCTCTCGATTAAGGATTTGCCAGCAGCGCGGGCTTTGCCTAACCTCTGCCTCTGAAGACCCACCACAGAAACTTAAAGAGGTCCGAGCTCATGTCCGGATTGCGGCAAAAATACCATGTGATTTGGTCCAGCTTGTTGTTGGCGCTTGCGCTGGCCCTGCCCGCCCAGGCGGACACGGTCGAGAAAATAAAGTCCGAGGGCAAATTCGTCATCGGCTATCGAGAAGATACCCGACCATTCTCCTTTATCGACGAGGCGGGAACACCGACAGGATACTCCATGGACCTTTGTGGCCACGTCGCAGAGGCGGTAAAAGCGCAATTGGATCTGCCCGATTTGCAAGTGGAATACAAAAAGGTCACCTCGGACAATCGCTTTGAGATGGTCATCTCAGGTGAAATCGATATTGAGTGCGGTGCCACCACTAATACGCTGACCCGTCAAGAACAGGTTTCCTTTACTCTTATGACCTTTGTCACAGGCGCGGAATTTCTATTGCCGGCAAGTTCGCAGATCAGCCAACCAGCAGATATTAATGACAAAAAGATTGGCGTATTGCACGGTACAACGACCGCAGAGACGCTCAATGACTTAATCGCCAACAACGGTTTGGCCAGCCAAGTGGTGACTTTTGAAACACACGATCAAGGCATGGCGGCACTGGAAAGCCGTGAGATCGATGCCTATTTTGGCGATCGGGTTTTGCTGATTCTGCTGGTGTTGGGTTCGGACAATCCGGCCGCCTATAAACTCTCCGGCCGCTATTACAGCAACGAGCCCTATGCCTTAATGATCCGGCGCAACGACGATGCCTTTCGCCTCATTGCAGACCGGGCCCTTGCACAGCTCTATCGCTCGGGTGAAATCGGAGAAATTTACCGCAAGTGGTTTGGTGACTCCAAACCGGGCAATCTTTTACAAGCGCTATTTGTGCTGAATGCCATACCGGAATAGGGGCATAACGTAAAAGGGCGGCACCGGAATAGGTCAAGGTCACCGTAAAAGTTTTCCACAACCGCCGGGCAAAAAATGCCTCAGATTCTGGGAGCAAGGGGGTTGCGGGCCGTGACTCGTAGGGTTGTTCCGTGTAAGGTCGCCCCGATTTGGGCCTGTGGCGTTTGAAATCGCCCGCCGAACACCTACCTGGCATCGAAAGACCTTTGCAAAAGAGGTTCGCAGTGTTGAAGCTGTTTACTCAGTGTCAATCCACCGCAGAAAAAAGGATGAAGGAATCCGTGCGCGCGGTCCCTTTGGAATGGGGCGCGAAAATGCCACTTTTGGCGCCTAGCCCATCTTCAAAAGCAGGCATCAAGGTCTTGCCACTTTTACTGGCCTGGGTTTGTGTGTTGTCGATCGGTATGGGATCAGGGTCTTGGTCTCTCCTGGGGTCCGCGGCCGCCCAGGAAGCAAAATCGCTGCCTGCATCGGTGTTGAACCGATTGAACGCGGTTATTGCCACCAAGAGCCGGGCCAATGCAAATGGCATCGATCTTCGTCTGAACAACCCCAACGGCGATTTTGTCGAAGGGGAACGGGCTGTTATTAAAATCACTGGACCGCGCTTTCCCGCCTATCTGTATCTAGATCACTTCAAAAGCGATGGTTCGGTCGTGCATCTAATGAGTGGCCCTATTGCCGGCGATGAGGCGGCCCAAGCGCGTCAGGAATTTGTGGTGCGCCGCACGGCCTCAGATCAACCCATTGTAATGGGACCCGCACCCAATCAGGAACTGATTGTCCTCTTGGCCTCCCCTGAACCTCTTCTGGTCGCGCCGCGGCCGGAAAAGGAATCCGCCCGCGAATATTTGGAAGCCTTGAAGCCGCAAATTTATGGATTGCCCCAACCCGAACCCAACGAAGACCTGACCGTGGTCTTTCAATACATCTCATCCCGCAAAGGCGGGGCGAATGACAATGTGATCGCGACCGGGGAATCGTCTAATACAGATCAAGAGGCTATCGAGTCGCCCACCGTTCAAGGATCGGCGGAAGTGGAGCAGCTGACGGAAGTACCGCCGCCGCCAGCACCCCCGAAACCGGAAGCACAAACGGCCACTGAAACAGAAGCGGGTGTCGCGCCGACTTCTTCATCGCCGAGCCCTTCATCGCCGAACCCTCTTCCCGAACCAGCGATGGACCTGACCGAAGCACTGATCGAACCGACCCCCGCCAGCCCGGATGAACCAGCCGATCAACAAGACGTCAACGCTGCGTTATCCGAAGAAATCACTCCGGAAAAAGAGGAAACTTCAAGCAAAAACGCTGCAGCCCAGCCGGCTGCTGAAGAAGAACTGACCAGCGCGGCCTTGGCCATTGTGGCGCAGAAAGAAGGCGACGACTCGAGCGGACCGGAAAAATCTAGACCCGCACTTCTTGCAGAGGCCGATTTGGTGGCCCAGGCAGCGGAAATTTCCGCCCTTTTGGCAACGCTGGAAACAAATCCCGCTAGCGACGAAACGGTGTCCAAATTGGTATCGGCTTATGGAGACCTGGGAGAGATCTTGATTGCACGGGAGGAACCGAGCAAGGCCCGCCATTCCATTGCCATGGCCATGGCCCTTGACCCCGACAACGAGCGTATCGCGCGGCTGGAACAAAAGTCCATAAGGATGGCGGCAGCCCAGAACCTTATGCAGCAAGGGATCGCTCACCTCGCCGCCGGTGACGCTATGATGGCCTACGATGCTTTTGACAAGGTCTTGGCCGTCCAGCCGGAAAATGACTTGGCGATGAAGCACAAGGCCTCCATTCAACCGACCATGACCGAGCTCTATCACCAGCGCGCAGTGGCTGCCTATCAGGCCAACAACCTAACCAAGGCCGTCACCCTGTGGGATCAGCTCCTATCGATCGATCCTGCGCACGAAGAGGCGCGGGTTCAACGCGACCAGGCTTTAGAACGTCTGAATCAGGCTTCCCAATAGACCGTTGACGCGTCGCGCTGGTCTCGAGACGTGGTATCCAGAACCGAGCTCCGGCCCTAGCCTCAGTACCGATCTTAACGCATTCTTTGGCTCCGCACGGCAGGATTAATTTTTGATCCCGTCCACCTCCTTGAGGGGCCTTGTCGTGACCTCATACTTCAAAAACTACCCCCTTCTTTTCAGGAGCATTTTTTTGGCCACTTGCATGGCAGCAGCAGCTTGTTCCGGGCAGGGGGATCCCCTTGCCCCGAATAGTGGCGCTGGCAACAGTGCCTCAACAGCGGGCGAGGTGTTCGAGGAGACTGGACTCGCCTCTTGGTACGGCGAAAGATACCACGGTCGCACGACCGCCAGCGGTGAGACCTTTGACATGCATGCCATGACCGCCGCTCACAAAGCCCTGCCCTTTGGCTCTGTTGTGCGGGTCACGGACCTGTCGAACGGGCGCAGCGTTGTGGTCACGATCAATGACCGCGGCCCCTTCGTTCCCGGCAGAATCATCGACCTTTCCCGCAAAGCGGCACAAAAATTGGGATTTTTGGATGATGGTGTCACTCAGGTCGGGATCAAGGTTATCAACTAAAACAAAAAGACAGCCTCGATAGGGGCCTGTACCATACCCGGACATCATCTGTGTCAAGGTTACCAACCGGACTGTTGGAGAGGCCCATTGCCGGACCCTTCGCTCATCGTGCTTATTTGCGCAACTTTTTTCCTGGCCGGTTTGGTTAAAGGGATCGTCGGCATGGGCTTACCCACTGTAAGCCTGGCCCTTTTAGCCGCCACGCTTGGTTTGACGCAGGCCATGGCCCTTATGCTCGTACCCTCGTTGGTCACCAACCTATGGCAAGCACTGCGAGGCGGCAGACTAAAAGAAATCCTAATCCGATTTTGGCCATTTTTGCTGGTCGGTGTCGCTGTTACAGTCGCGCTCACCCACCTGATCCAATTAAGCAATCCTGCCGTTTTAAAAGCCCTCTTGGGTCTGATAATTTGCCTTTATGCGGGCATCAGTTTGCTCTCGGTAAAACTTCCTGCGCCCAAGACCCGCGAGAAGGCCTGGGCCGTCACCATGGGTGCTCTCAATGGCATCTGCACCGGGCTAACAGGAACCTTCGTTATCCCTTCGGTCGCCTACTTCCAATCCCTTAACCTGGACAAAAACCACCTCGTTCAAGCCATGGGGGTTTGGTTTAGCGTTGCCACAATCGCGCTGGCTTTCGGATTGGGCCGCCAGGGTCTGGTGCCGGCGGATTTGGGATTGCTCTCGGCGCTTGGACTGGTGCCGGCCCTATTGGGCATGGGGATCGGAGAAAGGTGTCGACAGCACCTGTCGGAAGCCACCTTCAAAAAGGTGTTTTACTTGGGCCTCATGGCAGTTGGCGTTTTTATTTTGTGGCGAGCTTGGTCGTGAGGGCTGACAAGCCATTAAAGGTCAAGTTTTAGGTGAGGCAAGCTACGGCCAGCCACCGAGGCTGAGGGCACCTCACCGATCTGGCAGAAACCCATATGCTGATAAAATTCTAGGGCATTGGGATCGGAATCCACGGTCAAACAATCAACGCCAACGGACCGGGCTCCGTCTTGTAAGGCTGCCATTAAGGCACGGCCAATGCCGGCGCCGTGATGACTCGGCTCCACGAAGAGATGCTCAACCTCCCCGATGGTCCCGCACAGGCTGAAGCCACCAAATCCGACGATCCGATGGTATTTTTCAGCAACCCAATAGTGACCGACGCACAAGTCGTCCGGGGTGATGGTAAGCTCGGCCCGGCAAGACGCCATAAAGGCTGGATCATAGCCCCAATGAGCTTTCGAGCGCATCGCCAGTTCGCTCAAGACTTCGACATCGGATGATCGTGCCACACGAATTTTCAAGGGCATCCAGGCCTCTTAATATTTCTGCTCCCTTTCCCTCAATTAGGATGTGGAACCGCCAAGGCAAGACTTTAGAAAATATTATTGAGCGAAATCAATAAACAAAAGCCTAGCATTTATTACGATTTATATTCAATTATATTTCAAACTTTACATAACTTTTATTCATTTTTACTTGACTTTTATTCAATTTTATAATATCTTTGTATTCTTATTTTAATGATTGTCGTGATTTTATGACCCAAGATTTTTCCAGAAGATCGATCCTTCGACGCAAAATTTCAGTACCACAAGACCAAGAACAAAACAGCTTTGGCCGTCTGTCTTGGCGGCTGCGTTTATTGTGGGAAACCAAACAGCCCTTGATTACGCCCCTATTGCTGCTTGGTATCGCCGGTGCGCTTTTCGGCTTGGCGGTGACGGACCGCTTGAAACCGCAGGAGTGGAGCGAAAAACTGGAGAAAATCGATATCCCCGGCATCAAAATCGTTCGCGACTACATAGACGAGACTTGGAACGAGACTTGGGACAAGGCCTGGGACGAGGCTGAAGTCGCGGCAACAAAGCCAAATCGTCGTGCCAAAGCGGTGGCCCAAAAGATTGCCGCGGCAGAACGAGACCTCTTTTGCCTGGCCCAAAACATCTACTTCGAGGCCCGCAACGAACCGCGCTGGGGTCAGGTTGCGGTCGCCCACGTGGTCTTGAACCGCGTCGCATCGACACGTTTCCCGGATAGTGTGTGCCAAGTCGTCTATCAGGGGGGGCGGGCACGACATCGCTGCCAGTTTTCCTGGTACTGCGACGGCAAAAGCGAAACCATCAAAAATCAAGCGGCCTGGGACCGCAGCATGAACCTTGCCGAAAAGGTCTATCGGGGCACTCTCTCCGATCCCACGGGAAATGCCTTGTGGTATCATGCCGATTATGTATCGCCTTACTGGCGCCATGCCTTTTGGCAAGGCCCGACGATCGGTCGTCACATCTTCTATCGGCCCAAGCCAAAACGGACACCCTTGACCGAGGTTGCCTCCAACTAGAAACTCTCCTCCTTGGTGGTGCAAAGGTGCAGAAGCACGGGCCCAGTCTGTAATGCGGCCCTATCAAAGGATTGAAAGCGGTTCTTTTCGGCGGACCAATTGTACCGCTACCCTACGGAACAGTGCGATTTCAGGGCCTTCCAGAGCCGGATGGACCCCGAGTCGATTTATGTCTGCAAGGGAGCTGTCGAGATGGAAGAGATACAAAGTCTCCAGACCAAGGCCACTGTTTGTCCGCTGGATTGCCCGGACACCTGCAGCCTGTCCGTGATCACCAATGGCCTGGAGATCCTCAAGGTTCGCGGCTCCAAAGCCAACCCTTATACCGCAGGCGTGATCTGCAAAAAGGTCGCCACCTATTATCCCGATTTTGTCCATGGCCCGCGGCGATTGACCCAGCCCTTGATGCGAACCGGCCCACGCGGCAGCGGATCCTACCAAGAGATTTCCTGGGATAGGGCGCTGGATATTATCTATGACCGCACCACCGAGGTTATTGACCGCTTCGGCCCGCAAGCGGTGCTGCCCTTTAACTATGCCGGTCCGCACGGCAAGTTGGCTGGTGGTTCCATGGACATGCGGTTTTTCCACAAGCTGGGCGCCAGCTTGTTGGACCGGGGACCCCTGTGCGGCGCCGTGCGCGGTGCAGCCTACGCCAGTCTATTTGGGCCTGCCCCCGGCATGCCCCCCGATCAAGCCGTAGATGCGGATCTGATCGTCGTAGTCAGCAACAACGTCACCGTCTCAAACTTGCACCTGGCACGGGTGATCAAGACAGCCCGGCGCACGAAAGGCGCTAAGCTCGTTGTTATTGACCCCAAGCGCACCAAGATCGCCGAACAAGCCGATCTTTTTATCCAAATTAAGCCGGGTACGGACGTGGTTCTGTTCTTGGCCCTAGCCGCCGAATTGGAACGCAAAGGCGGTTTGGATCATGATTTCATCGCCCGTTGGGTCGAAGGCTTCGAGCCCTATATGGCAGCCGCCCGCCAGTACGCGTTGGAAGATGCCGCATCGATCTGCGGCGTGCCGCAAGAGGATCTATCGCAGCTGGTGGATCTCTACCTGACTTGCAAAAACGGCGCCTTGTCCGTGGGCAACGGAGCCGAGCGTGGCCACAGCGGCGGTTCCTCGATCCGCGCGGCCATGGCCCTACAAGCCCTGACCGGTAACATGGGCCGCCGTGGCGCCGGGGTGATCGCCAAGCCCGGATCGGCCTTTCCCGCAACGCCCGACCGCTTGGAGCGGCCCGATCTGATTCCCGAGGGAACCCGCACCCTGAACATCGTCGACATTTCCAAGCACCTGCTAGATCCGGAACTAGACCCGCCCCTAAAGGCGCTTTTCATTTATAACCACAATCCCCTTTGCACCCACCCCGATCAGAACCGTATGCGGCAGGCGCTGAGCCAGGAGGAGCTGTTCATTATGGGCTGCGATGTGGTGATGACTGACAGCATGGCCTATGCAGATGTGATTCTGCCGGCGGCCAGTCATTTCGAGTTCGCCGACGTCTACGCCGCCTATGGCCAAACCTATCTGCAGCGAGCCGAACCGGTCATTCCCACGGTCGGAGAAGCCCTGCCCAACACGGAAATATTCCGGCGCTTGGCCGCTCGCTTCAGCTTTGATGATTCTATTTTTCGGGAAAGCGATCACATGCTTATGGATGCGGCATTGGATGGCCAAGATCCGCGCTTGCAAGGCCTCAGGCCCAGCGAATTGCCGCTCGACCGAGCCCTTCCCATGCGCTCGACCGATGGTAAGGACCTGATCATGTGCAACACGGTCGTGCCGCGGACTCCCAGCGGCAAGGTCGAGCTATTCTGCGACGAACTGGAGCGCGATTTCGGGTATGGCTTGCCGCGCTATGAGGCTGTGTCCCAGGACCTGCCGCTGACCATCATCAGCCCTTCCTCGGACAAGCGCACCAACGCCACCTTTGGCGGCCATCCGGAATCGAGCGGCCCGGAGATTGTGGAGATTCACCCGAAAGACGCGGCCGCACGCAGCATCAGCACCGGCGATCGCGTTAAGGTCTGGAACAAGCAAGGTCATGTTATTTTGATTGCTCAGATTTCTCAGGCCATGCGACCCGGTGTCGTCTATTCACCCAAGGGCACCTGGCTGGAAACCAGCTCGTCGGGCCAAACCGCCAATGCGCTGATCCCCGCGGACTTGAGAACCGATATAATGGATGGCGCCTGTTACAACGAAACCTTCGTGGAATTGAAACGGGTCTAATCCTAACCCGGAGATACTTGGCGCAACCGATCATTTACGCCATGATTGGGTTCGCTCATGATATCCGGGAAAAGTGGGTATGCGTATCGCGGCTTGGCAAGGAAAGCCCGTCACCGGCGGGCTCGGTGAATCTCTCGAATGTTTGGACAAGATCGCCACTCAGGCAAAAGAACAGGGCGCGGATATCCTAGTCACGCCCGAAATGTATCTCAGCGGCTACAACATCGGCACCCAGGCTGTGGGCGAGGCTGCCCATTCCATGGCTGAAAAGGGCCTTTCGGCTCTTTCAGATTTGGCTCGACAAAACAATCTTTGCCTGCTCGTCGGTTATCCGGAACTGAATGATAAGGGCCAAGCGTATAACGCGGCGGCCTTATTCGGTCGGAACGGGGATCTTTTGAGCAATTACCGCAAAAGCCATCTGTTCGGCGAGGTGGACCGTGCTCAGTTCACCGCCGGTGACAGCCTCAGCCCGCTGATCGAGCTTGACGGTTGGTCCATTTCCTTGGGAATCTGCTACGACATCGAGTTCCCAGAAGTGGCACGCAGCTATGCCCTGGCTGGAGCGGATTTGGTTCTGGTGCCCACCGCGAACATGCTGCCTTTCGACGGAGTGGCCACTCGTCTGGTGCCGGCCCGCTCCGAGGAAAACTCCCTCTTTATGGTCTACGCCAACTACTGCGGCAACGAAGGGGATTTCCATTACTGCGGACTGTCTTGCATTTGCGGGCCGGATGGGGAAGATCTGGCGCGCGCTGGGCGCGGCGAGGAACTGATCGTTGCCGAGTTAAAAAAGGACGCACTGCGAAGCGTTCGCGAGAACGTCCGCTACCTCGCTGATCGCAGGCCCGGGCTCTACAGCAAAATTCAAGAGTGAGACCAAGAGTGATCCAAAACCAGTCCAATCCGGTGACCGTCTTCGGACCGGATTTTCCCTTCGCTTATGATAACTGGATCAAATACGACGGGGCCCTCGGGCAACTCCCGAATGAAAAGCTGGGTGCCCCTGTTGCCATCATCGGCGCGGGCGCATCCGGGGTCATTGCTGGCTATGAACTCATGCGCCTGGGACTACGCCCCATACTTTATGAATCCGGACAATTCGGCGGTCGCTTGCGGTCTCAGCCCTTTGAGGGCGCAGACGGGATCATTGCCGAATTGGGGGGCATGCGCTTTCCCGTGTCAGGCACCGGCTTTTATCACTATGTGGATAAACTGGGAATCGAGAGCCGACCCTTCCCCAACCCTTTGACCGAGGCCGCCGGCTCCACCGTTATCAATCTGGAAAGCGAGAGCTACTACGCTGAACGGCTTTCCGACTTGCCTCCCCTGTTTCAAGAAGTGGCCGCCGCCTACGACCAGGCCTTGGAAGAAGGCGCAAACTTTTCCAACCTCAAACAAGCAATTCGGGATAGGAACCCTGCGCGCATTAAGGAGATTTGGAACCCCATTGTCCGCGCGTGGGACGAACGCTCCTTTTACGACTTCATCGCCTCTTCAGCGGCCTTCCAAAAGCTCTCCTTCCGCCATCGCGAGGTTTTTGGCCAGGTGGGCTTTGGGACCGGCGGCTGGGATTCGGACTTTCCCAATTCCATGTTGGAAATCCTGCGTGTCAATGTGACCGAGTGTGATGACCACCAGCGCTTTATGCTCGGTGGCGTGGAACAGGTGCCGCAAAAACTCTGGCGCCACCAGCCACGATACATGGATCATTGGACCAAGGGCACCCATTTGGCCGCGCTTAACAACGGGGCGACGCGGCCCGGCGCCAAGCGTATTTTTCGTGATGACGCGGATCGACTTTGCGTTACTGATCGCTGGGGTCGTACGGAGTCTTTCGAAGCGATCGTTACGACTTGCCAAAGCCATCTGCTGACCACCGCCATCGATACCGATGAATCCCTCTTTGGCCAAAAGCTTTGGATGGCCCTGGACCGAACCCGCTACATGCAATCGTCAAAAACCTTCGTCATGGTGGACCGCCCCTTCTGGAAAGACAAAGATCCAGATAGCGGTCGGGATGTGATGTCCATGACCCTGACTGACCGGATGTCTCGGGGCACCTACCTCTTCGACCTGGGGGATGATAAGCCAGGCGTAATCTGCCTGACCTATTCCTGGATGACCGATGCTTTAAAAATGCTGCCCTTGCCCATTGAGCAACGGGTCGAGCTGGCCCTTTCCGCATTGGGCAAAATCTATCCAAAAGTTGATATTACCCGGCACATTATCGGCGATCCCATCACTGTCAGTTGGGAAGACGACCCCAATTTCCTGGGCGCCTTCAAGGGCGCCTTGCCCGGTCACTATCGCTATAACCACCGCATGTTCAGCCATTTCATACAGGACAACCTACCCCCGGAGCAGAAGGGCCTTTTCCTGGCGGGCGATGACGTAAGCTGGACACCGGCATGGGTGGAAGGCGCCGTTCAGACCGCTCTAAATGCGGTTTGGGGCGTCATGACCCATTTAGGGGGCAGGTGTCACAAGGATAATCCCGGCCCCGGCGACCATTGGAAGGACTTGGCGCCAATTGAGTTGGATTAAAGGAGTGGAACACGCCATGACGCTGAACACCTATCTTTTTTTCGATGGAAACTGCCAAGAGGCTTTCGAATTTTATCGCTCAGTATTTGGCGGTGAGTTTTCCGAGTTTCATCTCTACGCAGAAATGCCCGACGGTCCGCCTCTGTCAGATGAGGAAAAAGCACGGGTCATGCATGTCTCGTTACCGATGGGCACCAGTGTCCTGATGGGAAGCGACAGTTGCCAAGCTTTCGGCGGACCGCCCACCTCCGGCGATAATTTTGCCATTTCCATTGAGGGCCAGAGCAAAGCCCATTGCGACGACCTCTGTGCCAAACTGTCGGCCGGCGGCACCGTCAAGATGCCCATGGGCGAGACCTTTTGGGGAGCCTACTTCGGCAACTGGACCGACAAATTCGGTATCAATTGGATGATCAATTTTTCTCTCGACCCGTCCTAACAGTCCCGCGGATAGTAGCCAGCGCTCCCAGGAATGGAAGCATCCTCCATACCCCAAAATTGTTTATGGTGGTCAAATTTTGCGACCTCTATTGCTTGTTTATGAAAAAAATGATCTATTATTTTTCATGAAAGTACAACAAGCGCTGGACAGTGTAACCGACTCGCGCGCCCAACGGCTGGGTGAAGATTTGCGCGCCTTGCGCAAGGCCCACGGCCTAACCCTGCAGGATTTAGCCGAAAAGTCGGGAAAGTCCGTGAGCTTCATTTCCAAGATCGAGCGGGGCTTGGCCCGACCCTCGGTCACTGCTTTGCAGGATATCGCCGAGGCCCTGTTGGTTCCCATCGGCTGGTTCTTTCAAACCGACGGCCCCGTGCCAGCGGAAGAACGCCCCTTTATCGTGCGCGCGGGACGGCGGCGGCGGCTGACCTATTCTGGCATGGCCTCAACCGATTACATGGGTTTTGCCGACTACCTGTTATCGGCCAATCTGGACGGCCAACTGGCCATGGGCCTTTCCCGTTACGAGCCGGGCGGGACGGCCGGTGACGACCTATATACCCATCAGGGCGAGGAAGCCGGATTGGTCCTGGAAGGCCAAATTGAGCTCACCTTGAACAAAAAGATTTTTTTATTGGAGGCGGGAGATAGCTTCTCTTTTTCCGCCAGCATCCCCCACACCTATCACAACCCGGGGAGGGTGACGGCCGTGATCGTTTGGGCCAACACTCCTGTCACCTTAAGGCGATAAAGCTGTATGTCCGAGGAAGCTGCTACGTTGCCCAGCCATGCGCGCGTTGTCGTGATCGGCGGCGGCAACATGGGGGCAGCGGTCCTCTATCATTTGGCCAAGGCGGGCTGGCACGACTGCGTTTTGTTGGAAAAGGCCGAGCTCACCTCGGGCGCCACTTGGCACGCCGCCGGCTTGGTAAGTCGCATGGTGGGCGGCTATGCCTTAGGGTCCATGCACGACTATGCAGTCGACCTTTACAAATCAATTGAGGCCGAAACCGGCCAAAACGTCTCTTGGCACAACTGCGGCTCGTTGCGCATCGCCACGTCACCGGATCATTTGGATTGGATTCAGCACCTCCGAGATGCGGTGATCGCACGGGGTCAGGAGGTGCAGATCATCGACCCGGAGGCGGTGGCAGCACTTAACCCGCTTTACGATGTGAGAAAGGCCCAAGTCTTGGCTGCTCTCTTCACCCCCGACGACGGTCATGTGGATCCCTCCGGCACCTGCCAGGCCATGGCCAAAGGGGCCCGTCAACGCGGTGCAAAGGTGATCCGACAGTGCCGCGCAACGGCAATCACTCTTCTTGCCAGCGGCGAGTGGGAAATCACAACGGATCGAGGCGCCATCCGCGCCGAGCAGGTCGTGAACGCGGCCGGTTACCACGCCCGCCAGGTTGGGCAGATGGTCGGCCTCGACCTGCCCATCGTGTCTCTGATGCACCACTATGTGGTCACCGATGACGTTCCCGAACTGGACAAGATGGCCCATGAGATTCCGGTGACACGGGACGACTATTTCTGCGGGTACATCCGGCGCGAGCAGAAAGGCGTTCTAATCGGCCTGTACGACAAACAAGCGCCCCAACCGGTTTGGTTGGACGGCTGCCCTTGGGAGTCGGAGAGTGAACTCTTCGAGCCCAATTGGGACGGCATTACCCCTTGGCTGGAGAACTGCTTCGAGCGTTGCCCCAGCCTTCAAGAGCGAGGCCTCAAGCGGGTGGTCAATGGGGGCATCACCTACACGCCCGACGGCGCCATGCTGCTGGGCCCTGCGCCGGGGCTTAAGAACTTCTGGCTCGCCTGCGGTGCGACCGTGGGGATCGCCTGGGGTCCGGGCGCCGGGCGTAGTTTGGCCGAGTGGATGGTAGAGGGTTCAGCCAGCCTGTCGACGCGCGCCTTTGATCCACGCCGTTTCGGTATTTGGGCCGATGGGGACTACGCCAAAGCCCGCGCCATCGAGGACTATACCCTGCGTCAAGCCATGCCCTATCCACAGCACCAAAGAGCCGCCCACCGCGACGTGAAGCAATCCGGCGCGCACGGGCGCACAGCCACCCTCGGCGCCCTCTACGAGGAAGCGGGAGGGTGGGAGCGGCCTCGCCTCTATGCCCACAACGAACCTTTTGCCTGGCGCCGCAGCGCCGTTTTCGACCAAGTGGGCCGCGAGGTCGCCGCCGTCCGCGAGCGGGTGGGCCTCGGCGATTTTTCGGCCTTTGCCAAATTCGAAATCAGCGGCTTCGGCGCGGAGACCTTCCTCGACCAAGTCTGCGCCAATCGCATTCCCCGGCGCGAAGGTGGGGTCAGCTTGACCCTGATGCTCAACCGGCGCGGAACTATCGAAGGTGAAGCCACCATCGCCCGCACCGGGCCAGAGACTTTTTACATCATCACCGGCGCCCCCTCCCAACGGCGGGTCTGGGATTGGCTGACGATACACTGCGGCGTGGAGATGCTCGACTGCGCTATCATAGACAAGACCGATGCTATTGGGATTTTAACCCTTGCCGGCCCGCAAGCCCGAGGCGTGCTGGCAGCCTGCACCTCAGACGACCTTTCAAACAAGGACTTTCCCTGGTTTCGCGCGCGCCGCCTGACCGTGGGCGGTATCGATTGCCTCGCTCTGCGCCTTTCCTTCACCGGCGAATTAGCCTGGGAGCTGCACGCGGACAACAACCACTTGGGCGCGCTGTGGGACAGCCTATGGCATACTGGCCAGACCTACGGCATAGCAGCCTTCGGGTCTAAGGCCCTGGACTGTCTACACCTGGAGAAATTCTATCGAGGGGGCCACGAGCTGGCCAATGACGCCTCTCACAAAGACTTGGACTTGATGCACCTGGCACGACTGGATAAAGATTTTGTTGGCAAGACGGCGATGATGGCGCGAGATCCAAAATCGACCATCGCCTTGCTGGCGCTAGAAGGTGAGGAGACCGACTGCTTGGGCGGTGAAGCGGTTTTGTTGGATGGGAAGCCGGTTGGCTCCGTGACATCTTCCGGCTACGGATACAGCATCGGAAAGAGTTTGGTCATCGCATTCTTACGGCAGGAGGCATTTGCAATCGGTGCCGGCTTGGAGGTTTCGCTGCTCGGAAAATCCGTAGCCGCTGTTATTCTTCAAGATGTCCCCTATGACACGAGGAACGAGCGCTTACGCGCATAAGTACGGATAAAACTACCATGACATTGCCCCAAAAGATGCGTGCCGTTGTGCTGACCGGTCACGGCGGCCTGGACAAACTGGATTACCGGGAAGATTGGCTAACCCCCATCCCCGGGCCTGGGGAGGTCGTGGTGAAGGTGGGGGCTTGCGGCCTCAACAATACGGATATCAACACTCGCACGGCCTGGTACTCCAAGGCCGTGACCGAGGGCATCACCGATACCGGCGGCAAACAAGGTTTTGAAGCGGCCGAGGCCGAGACCGCCAGTTGGGGGAATGCCGCGATCACCTTCCCCCGCATTCAAGGGGCCGACGTGGCGGGCCGCATTGCCGCCGTAGGAGCCGGCGTCGACCCGGCGAGGATCGGCGAAAGGGTGATAATAGATCCTTGGCTGCTGGCCACTGGCGATTGGCTTGACCCAACCCGCTCCGCATATTTTGGCTCGGAATGCGACGGGGGTTTTGCCGACTATACACGGGTGCGAGCTGAGAATGCCATTGTCCTGAACAGCGCCCTATCCGACGCCGAGCTCGCTTCGTTCCCTTGCGCATACACCACGGCGGAAAATTTGGTGGCGCGCACGGGCCTGCAGCCAGGTGAAAAGGTGGTGATCGCCGGCGCTTCCGGCGGGGTCGGCTCTGCCGCGATTCAACTCAGTCGGCTTCGGGGCGCAAGGGTCATCGGTATCGCCGCGGCAGCCAAGGCGGATCACCTGATCTCGCTGGGAGCGGAGACGATCATCGATCGCAACGAGACCGATCTGGAGGGAGCGATCCGCAGAGCTGCCAGTGGCCCCGTTGATGTAGCTTTGGATGTGGTCGGCGGGCAAAGCTTCATGCCCCTGATCAATACCTTGCGGCAAGGAGGGCGTTATTCCTCCTCAGGCTCGATCGCCGGCCCCATCGTCGAATTCGATCTGCGGCAGTTGGTCTATAAGGACTTACAGTTGACCGGCGCTACCATGGTACCGCCTGGGACCATGCAGCGCTTGGTGAACCTGATTGAGCAAGGCGCCCTTAAGCCTCTCTTGGCGCAGACCTTCCCCTTGAAAGACCTGGCCAGGGCTCAAGAAGCCTTTATGGCCAAAGCCCATGTCGGCAACATTGTCGTAACGATGGATTAGAACTAAGCAAGAGTGCGGCTAAAGAACCTCGCAACCGAATTGGGCCGCGCCTTCCAGCAAAAGATCCCACAAAGAAACGGCGAAGTTACGTGGCAAAAAGAGCTCAAAGGCCCCATCCGTGCGCCAGAGAGTAACGCCACAATGATGAAAGGCTGTGGATGCAACCGCGCCGGAGGGAAAGGACGCCTCACGCAGGTCGAGGGGCAGATAGCGGTTCAAAAGGGTTGCCGCCTCGTCCCCAGCAATCCGAACATGGGTCCGGGAATGAGACAGATCCAAGGTTACGGCCTGATCCGCCTCAAAAGCCGGCGCGCCTGCGCCGAAAATCCATACCTTCAGGGGATCGATCCGCAACAGGCTCCCCTGATTCCCGGAAAAGGATCGTCCCGGACCCGGCAAGGCCTGAACACCCAAGTCCTTTGCAAGCTTTCCGCCGACCTTAGCAATAGAGTCCGGCCAAAAAGCCACTTGCGACAAAATTAGATCGCGTCCCTCGGCCAGGGTCACGCCGGTCCCTGCGCCCGAGCCCACACGGCCGGGCACATAGTGGCCAGCCAAGGCCGAGCGGTTTTCCAAATTTGCCTCAGCCATGCATCCGCTCCCCGCTTGGGTCGTACATATGGGGTGACACGACCTCTACCTTCACATTCCCGGCCCGAACCGGGTCGGCGGCAACGATGGTCTGGCCCTCCCAGGGCTGGTGTCCGCCGGTGATATAGCCCACCCCGATCCAATGACCCAGCGCCGGCGAATGGGTCACCGCCGTGATCCAACCGTCACCGAAACCCTCCACTTGGCCTTCGGGGAAAAGCAGGGATCCGGCCTTAAACTTCTCGCTGCGGTCCTTGGGAAAGATCCCCACGAGGCGAGGCCGGTCTTCTCGCATAAGGTCTGGGCGCTTCCGCAAGGCGTCCCCGATATAGACTTTCTTGGCCGAAGCCATTTTCCCCAGACCAGCATCGTCAATCGTAGTGCGCCCGTCCAGCTCCACGCCTGTCACGTGACCTTTTTCGATTCTGAGCGCACCCAAGGCTTCCAAACCGTAGAGGCAGCCATCCATCAGCCGTGCCGCTTTCCAGAGCTGATCCATCATGTCCTCAGCAAATCCAGACGGCGTATAGACCTCGTAGGCTAACTCGCCGGAGAAGGAGATCCGGGCGATGCGGCAGGGAGCGCCATTTTTCAAGGTGGTCTCAATCACGCCCATGAAGGGAAAGGCTTCGTTGGACACCACATCAGGGTCTTGGACCACGGCCTCGAGCACCGCGCGTGATTTGGGGCCCGCCACCGCGCAACCGGCCCATTGGTCAGAGACCGAAGTGACGTGAACCTTCAAATCCTGCCAGCGGGTCTGCAGCAATTCCTCCAACCAAACCATGACCTTGGCCGCATGGGCCGTCGTGGTTGTCATGAAATAGTCGGTTTCGGTGAGGCGCCAGGTGGTGCCATCGTCCATGACGATACCATCATCCCGAAGCATGATGCCATAGCGGGCCTTGCCTATCGCCAACTTGGCGAAGGGATTGGTATAGACCCGGTTGAGGAACTCCGTTGCGTCAGGCCCTTGTACGGCAATTTTACCCAGCGAGGTCACATCGCACAGGCCCACGGCCGTGCGCACCGTTTCCGCTTCGCGCTCATAGGCTTCCTTGATGGTCTCTCCCTTGCGCGCGAAGTACCAAGGCCGGTGCCACAAGCCCGCCATGGTCATGGTTCCGCCTTGGGCAAGATTCCAATCATGCATGGGCGTGCGCCGCAAGGCCCGGAAGTGGCTGCCCGTGTTGCGCCCTGTCAAGGCGCCCAAGCTCACCGGCGTATAGGGCGGACGGAAAGTGGTAGTGCCCACCTCGGGAATGTCCTTGCCCAGGGCTTCGGCCATCAAAGCAAGGCCAATAATGTTGCCCATCTTGCCCTGATCGGTGGACATGCCCAGCGTGGTGTAGCGTTTCAAGTGCTCCACCGACACATAGCCTTCCTGATGAGCCAGGCGCACGTCACTGGAGGTCACGTCATTTTGCAGATCGACAAAACTCTTCAGCTTTTGGCCGTCGACACGAATCTCGTAGAGGGGCTTGATGGGATTGTCCCAGCCGGCGAGCGCCGGGACCGAGTGCTGATTGGCTGACTTACCCAGCGCCGCGGCAGCAGCGGTCCCCGCCGCCCGACCTGAGGCCTCGCAGTCGGCCATGTTCCAATGACCAGAGGCTGAGCCCACCACTTGGATCGGCTCATCAATGGGACCGGGCACAAAACAAGCCGTCTCCGGCTCCCAAACTGGACGAGCGCCGCGATGGGAATGCAGGTGCACCACAGGCGACCAGCCCCCGGAAACGGCCAGCAGATCGCATGCCTCCTTGCCCGCTGCGGACCAAGCCGAACCCGATTGTTTCGCAATTTCCAAGCTATGCAGCCCCTTGGCACCGTGGGCTTTCATCGGCGCCATCCCGGCCCGCACGTCGACACCCGCGTCCTTGGCCCGCCCGGCCAGCTCGGACGGAGCGGCCTCGCGCGCTTCCAGGAGACGAACGGAAGCGCCCGCACCCGCCAACTCAATCGCGGCGTCATAGGCCGAATCGTTGTTGGTCGCGAGCACCATGCGCTTGCCGGGCAGAACCCCATAACGGTTCAGGTAGGCCCGTGCACCGGATACCGACATCACGCCGGGCCGATCATTGTGACCGAATGCCAGATGTCGCTCCAACGCGCCGGTGGCGAGGATCGTTTGCTGGGCGCGCATGACCCAAAAGCGTTGGCGGGGTAGATCGGCGCTTGGCTCGGCCAGGTGATCGGTCACCCGCTCCAACAGCCCTGCAACACCATAGTCGTAAAGGCCAAAAGCGGTGGTGCGGGTCATCACCCGAACCCCAGCAGCGGCGAGGGCTGCAATCAATTCCTGCCGTTTGGTCTCGGAAGCGTCAAGCGGCTGATTGAGCAGGTCCCCACCCAACTCAAAGTCCTGCTCCACCAAAACCACATCCAAACCGGCTTCGGCAGCGGAGAGAGCGGCCGATAGACCAGCCGGGCCGGAGCCCACCACAAGCACATCGCAGAAACCATGGGCGTGCTCATAGGAATCCGGATCCGACTCCCGCGAGACCCGGCCCATGCCCGCCGAGCGCCGGATGAGCTTCTCGTAGAGCATCCAGATGCCCGTGCCTTGTCCCCATTCAAAGGGCGGCAGCCCCATAAAGGTCTTGTAGTAAAAACCGGCGGAGAAAAAGCGGCCAAACAGATTGGAAACGCCGCCCATGTCGAAGCGCACACTGGGCCAGCTATTCTGACCGGAGGCGATCAAGCCCTTGAAAAGTTCTTGACTGGTCGCTCGCACGTTCGGGTCCCGGCGGGCCCCCTCGCCGATGGTCACCAAGGCACCGGATTCCTCCACGCCCGCCGACATAATCCCACGGGGGCGGTGATACTTAAAGCTGCGGCCCACGACCTTTTGGTTATTGGCCATCAAGGCAGAGGCTAAGGTGTCCCCCGCATAACCGGTCAGGATGTCTCCATCCCAGTCAAACCAAATCTCGTTTTCCCGGTCGATGCGGCCGCCAGCGGCTAAACGTTCCGCGCTCATTTGCCTACCTCGATTGCTGCTTGCATGCCCTCGTGAGCCGGCCGCACAGAAAGGATTTCATGGGTCATGGTATCCCGCTCCACCAAGAGCCACATGCGGCATCCGCTCGCATGATGCCAAGTCTCCACCTGAACACCACGAATGTTCTCCCGCTGGAAAACGGCTTCATGCCAGTCTTCCATGGACCCATCCAGCTCGGGATAGACGATAGAGCCGTCACCGCCGTAGGTGAATTCGCTGTGGTCACGTTCGCCGCAAAAGGGACAGGGAATGCGAATCATCTCGTTGGTTCCTTAGCCGTGCAGCTTGGGATCGGGTCCGGCGCCCCGTTCATCGATGTTGTAACCGCGGGCGAAACGACCCAGGTCGTGGTTCTCGACCACCGGATCGGGACGGTCGTTGGCGATCAGGTCGGCGAAGTACCAGCCTGATGCCGGGCTGGCCTTGAAGCCGCCGTAGTTC
>JBCCHN010000090.1:0-20282 GCA_039028695.1 Pseudomonadota bacterium | reverse complement strand
CGAATCAGCCCCTTCGGTCTCTTGGAAATGTCCCGGCAGCGCCTGCGTCCGAGCTTTTTCGAAAGTTCCAGCGAGATCTGCAATCGCTGCAATGGGTCCGGGTATACCCGCACCGTCGAATCCTTCGCCCTTCATTTGCTGCGCCATTTGGAGGAGGAGGGAATTCGTCATGGCGGCGGCGAACTTACCTTGACGGTGCCCGAGAGTGTCGCCCTCTATCTCTTAAATCAAAAAAGGGCACGCCTTGCGGAAATTGAAGCCCGGCATGATCTGCGGATCGAAATCTTGACCGACCCGCACATGCCGGCGGCAGACTTTCAATTGCATCGAGTGGGCGCAGGCGGCGGAAAACGCGGCGGTCAAGCTGCCCGAAGCCAATCAGCCAGTGAGAGCGCCTCCGAAGCGAGCGGTGATGACGGAGAGCGAGATCGGGACCGCGGTCGCGGCCGTCGTCGGCGCGGTAGGCGTGGCGCCAATCAGGACGCCTCTGATCAATCATCCCCAGCCGAAAGCCAAGAGGCCGCCCCTGCCAGGGCGGACGAAGGCGCCGATGGTGAGACACCCGATGGGGAGGACCGCCCCAAGAAGCGTCGCCGTCGTGGCAAAAGAGGCGGACGAAAGAAAGTGCGCGCCAACGAGGAAACGGCCGTTGAGGGCGCTGAGGCGGCGGCGGGTGAAGACGCCCCCGCGGCCAATGACCAGCCGGCAGAAACCGCCGGCGATGATGGCGATGAGGCCCAGTCGGCGAGTGATGAGAGGCCCAAACGCCGGCGTCGGACCAGGTCAGCAGATAAGCAAGCACCGCAAGACGAAGGCGGTTCTGATGACGGGGCCTTAGAGGCCTCACCGGAAGACCCATCAGAGGCGCAAGCCAAACCAGAAAGACCCAAGCGCCGACGCGGCGGTGGCAAAACCACTGGAACGGGCAACGGACGCGGCCGAGGCCGAAAAAAGGCGGATAGCGAGTCGGAGAGTGACAGCGCCGCCAAAGATGAGGGTAGTCCGGCAGAAGAGGCCCAGCCGGCAAACCGCCCGTCCAAGCAACCCACCGCAGCCGAAATACCGCCGCCCGACGCCGCCCCCCAGCCCTTGGCGGCATCGTCGCCCGTCCCCCATGACGGACCAGCGGCCATGAGCGAGCCACCCTCGGAAGCGCCGTCTTCGGAGGGTCCCAAAGGCAATGAATCGGAAGAAACGCGCCCCAAACGTCAGGGATGGTGGAACCGTATTCTCTGACCGGCGCTGACAGCGATTTAAAAGCCGTCGATTCCTCCAGCCTTTGCTCGGATAAGGCCTGGCTCAGTTTAAGCCTGGCTCAGTTTAGGATTGTCGCAGGGAACGGAGCCACGGCCCCAGCCGTTCTATGGCTTGCGCCATGTCCGCGGTGGTGCCGGCGAAAGAGAGCCGCACGAAACGATGCCCCGCCAGGGGATCGAAATCTGTGCCAGGCGTGGCGGCCACGCCGGCAGATTCCAGCATGGCGCGGCAAAAGCCCTCGCTATCCTGAGTAAACGCCGAGACATCCGCATAGATGTAAAAGGCACCATCGGCCGGTGCCAACCGGTCCAAGCCAATCTTGGGCAATTCGGCCAGAAGCAAATCCCGATTAGCCCTGTAGACATCTACGTAACCCTGCAAAACCTCGTTGCAGTCGAAGGCGGCCAAGGCTGCGTGTTGAGACAGGGCCGGTGCCGAGATGAAGAGGTTCTGGCTGATGCACTCCGCCGGGCGCAATAGGTCCTCGGGCAGCACAAGCCAACCCAGGCGCCAACCGGTCATGGAAAAGTATTTTGAAAAGGAATTCACCACGATGGCATGATCGGTTAAGGCCAAGGCGCTTACCTCCTGGGTGCCGAAGGTGATGCCATGATAGATCTCATCGGAGATCAGGCGAATGCCTTTATCGGCGCAATAGTCGACCAGATGCGCCAGGGCGGCCCGATCCACCATGGTCCCCGTTGGATTGGAGGGCGACGCAACAATCAGGCCATCCAATCGGCCTTCTACCGCGTCGAGCAACTCCGAGGTGGGTTGGAATCGATCCGCCATGCTGGTCGGCAACAGAACCGACTCCACGCCAAGGGCGGTCAAAATATTCCGATAGGCGGGATAGCCGGGTGCAGCCAAGGCAACCCGATCGCCCACGTCAAAAGCGGCCAGAAAACTGACCAAAAACCCACCCGACGACCCGGTGGTCACTTGGATCCGCTGGGGATCCACCGTTAGGCCGTGGACCCTTTGGTAGTGTGCCGCAATGCTTTCCCGCAGCGGCGGGATGCCCCGCGCATCAGTATAACCGATCAAGTCATTTCGCACGGCCCGCTCTGCTGCTGCTAACACAGCTTCGGGCGCCGGCGTGCCGGGCTGCCCCACCTCCATATGGATCACCGACTCTCCCGCCGCCTCGCGTTCCGCGGAGGCCCGCATGACGTCCATTACGATAAAGGGTGAGATCCGCCCCCGCTTGGCGACCTTGAGAGTCATCGAAAAAGGCTAAGCGGCATCCTCATTGGATGCGTCCGCCCATCCCGAATCCGCGAGGATCGCTCTCTACCTGACAGGCTTCGTCTTCATCCAGCAGGCCTTCAGGGCAGAAAATGGCTGACACGGTGGCCATAGACGGCAAGGTCGTGACCTGATGTCCGCGTATCTGAAGGGCCTCCATCTCCCCGGTGGGCAAGGTGACCTCCACGAAGGTCTCATCGGGGGCGCCAAAATTGGCCACGCGCGGCGCTTTAAGGGCCTCGGCGAGAGACTTATCTTCTTCCAATGTTTGCAGCATAACCGATGCCAGCGCCACCGGTCCCGCCGGACCGCCGCTGGCCACCCCGGCAAAGCGCATATCGCCCGTGTTCTCGTTGCCCACGACCACCGGGCTCAAGGACGAAGCTCCGGGCGCGGGATCTTCAGGCAGCAACATCCCCGTGCCAGCAGCAAATTGGCCCCGGCCGAACAGTCCATTCATCGTGAAGCTGCAAGAGACCGTGTCGCCCCACAAATCAGCAACCACAAAGCCGGCTGAGTACGGGTTGGCGGCCGTTGGTTGGGGGGGCGGGTCCAGGGTGGCGGCAGCTAAATGCCGATCTGGATCATAAGTCTCGAACATGGACTCCAAGTAGTCTTCGTCGACCATTACCGCCATTTCCTCCAAGGGCATGAGATCGGCGGCATCGGAGGTGGGTAGCCATTTGACCCGTTGGGAAAAGGCTCTCGCCGAGGCCTCAGCCAACAGGTGAGCGCGCTCGTCCTCATCCACATCCGCAAGTTCCTCGACTTCGTAGAGCAACTGCCACAACTGTGCGGTCAGCAGACCGCCATCCACCGGCGGGCTGGGCAAATAGGCAAAATAGCTGCCCACGCGAACCCGGACGCCGGCATCAATTCTGGGGAAGTTCTGTGCCAGTAACGCCTCGGTCATGGGCACCCCGGCAGCGTTGTAGGCCGCGCTCAATTTGCTCCCGAAAGGAGCCTTATAGAGATAATTGATCCCTTTTTCCCTTATGCCACTGAGAACCGAGCCCAGATCGGCTTGGACCAGAATATCCCCTTCCCGAACGATTCGGCCGCCTGGGCCGGTTAACGCACCTGCCAATTCGGGGTTTTGCGCGATCAAGGCACCCGCATTATTGATGTCTTGGCTAAAAGCGCGACTGACCGGATAGCCGAAACTGGCCATCTTTTCCGCCGGGATGACCAGCTCTTGCCAGCGCATCAAGCCCCGCCGCGCATGAATCACGTTAAAAGCGCGAGGCGCGATGGGTGTCAAAGCTCCCGATGTCTCGGGCTTGGCGTCCGGCTCAGGGCCTTGATTGGCCGTCTGTCCGGGCAAAAACTCCAATACCTCGGCGAAGGGCTCTACCTCGTCTTCGGTGTCGCCCGAGGTGAAGAGAACACAGGCGCCGCCACCCGCCAGGCCGACCCGCGACGGCATGGTAACCGATAGGGCAAAATACATGGCCACCGCGGCATCAATGGCAGATCCGCCCCGGTCCAGAATTTGCTCGCCAATGTGGACGGCCCGTGGCTCGTCCCCCACCACCAAACCGGAAAAACCCTCCAAAACGGAGCCGCCCGCATTGGGGTTCTCACAGGCCCCCAACAGCAGACTGGCGCTTAACGTCATGACACAGAATTTTTTGGACGCCAATTGCCCCAGGTGACCGCGTTGAAAAACTGGTTTAAGATAGCCACCTAACGGAGGGAAAGAAGAGATTTTGCCCTTGATCAAACGCACGACTGCCCTGTTTTTTGCCTTCCTTTGGGTGTTCGCGGCCTGGCCGATGGAAAGGGCCGCGGCTCAAGGGTTGAGCCTCATCCGGGACGCCGAGATCGAAAACACCATTCGAACCTATGCGACGCCGCTTTTCCAAGCTGCCGGCCTGAACCCTCGTGCCATAACCCTTTACCTGGTCAATGACAAGAGCCTGAACGCTTTTGTGGCCGGCGGTCGCAACATGTTTATTCATACCGGACTCCTGATGGCGGCTGACGGCCCCGAAGAGGTAATCGGTGTACTGGCCCACGAAACCGGCCATATTTCGGGCGGGCATTTGGCGGCCCGAACCGAAGCCATCAAGGACGCCCAGCGGGGCTCCTTGATCACCACTCTCTTGGGCATCGGTGCGGCCATTGCCACCGGCAGTGCCGGTGTAGGCGCTGCGGTTCTGTCCGGCGGCAACGACGTCGCCTTGAAAGGCCTGCTCAGTTATACGCGCTCGCAAGAGGCCGCTGCTGACCAAGCAGCCCTCAATTTCCTGAACGCGACGGAGCAATCTCCTGCAGGCCTCCTTACTTTTATGGAAAAGTTGGAGGGCCAGGAGATCCTTTTTACGGATAACCAAGATCCTTACCTGCAAACCCACCCCTTGAGCCAAGACCGGGTCATTTTCTTCCGAAATCAGACGGAAAAGTCGCCTTATAAAGACACGCCTCCCGACCCAAAATTGGTGGAGATGCATGATCGTATGGTGGCCAAGCTGGTGGGTTTTTTAGAGCCCCTTCCCCGGGTATTGCAGAAATATCCCGAGGAAGACACCTCCCTGCCCGCCCGCTATGCACGCTCCATTGCCTATTACCGTAAGGGCCAATTGGATCAGGCGCTGCCGATTATCGATAGCCTCATAGAAGAGGAACCAGAGGACCCCTATTTCCGCGAGCTGAAGGGACAAGTTTTATTCGAGAACGGCCGCATTGCAGAAGCAGTTGAAGAATACGAATTGGCAAAAGAAAGGTTGCCCCGCTCGGGCCTGATTCGCCAATCTCTCGCCCAAGCCCAGCTCGAGACCAATGATCCGGCCTTGATTGAGCCGGCACTTGAGAATCTTGACCTTATCCTGCAACAAGAGCCCAACAATTCCTTTGCTTGGCGCTTGGCCGCCATCGGCTATGGTCGCCAGGGAGATAAACCCAATACGACCCTTGCCTTGGCGGAAGCAGCGCTCGCCCGAGGGGAATACGGTGAAGCTGTCGGATTCGGCAAAAGAGCGGAAAGCTTGATGTCGGAAGGCTCGGCGGGCTGGTTACGGGCACAAGACATCGTCAATGAGGCAAGCCGTCTTCGCGACGAACGCAGTAGCCGACAATAGAAGACAAGGTAACGAAGTTGTCACCGGATTTTTGAGCAATAACTCATAATATAAATTAAACTTAGATATCTATCTTATAGCCTCAACCGCCATCAAGCCTCCGTGGAGTAGTAACATAATGAAAAACCTTAAAAAACTTGCCATCGCATCCCTTGCGGGGACGGTTGCCTTGATGCCCTTTTCCTCCGTTTTCGCCGACTCCCACGGCGGCAAAGATTTTGATCCAGGACAGGTCCAGTCGATCGAAGAGATCATTCATGATTACCTAATGGAAAATCCGGAGGTCCTGGTCGAGGCATTGCAGCGCTATCAAGACAATCAGCGCGTTGCTCAGGCCGAACAGCAGCAAGCCGCCATCGCCGCCTTCCAGGCGGAACTGGATGGAGGAATCGGCGCTCCCTTAATCGGCAACCCACAAGGGGACGTGACGCTGATCGAGTTCTTCGACTATCGCTGCCCCTATTGCAAGGTTGTGGCGCCACGGGTCCAGGAAGCGGTGGACCAGGATCCAAACTTAAAGGTCTATATGATTGAATTCCCTATCCTCAGCCCCCAATCCCGGGATGGCGCGCGGGCGGCCCTCGCAGCGGACAAACAGGGCAAATACGAAGACTTTCACTTCGCCCTCATGGACCGGCCCGGTAATATGAGCCAAGACCACATTATGGCGATTGCTCAAGAGGTGGGCCTCGATACCGATCAGCTGGCCGAAGATATGGAGTCGGAGGAAATCGCCCAAGCCATAGACTATAACCATCAAGTCGCCCAGCGTCTGGGCATCGGCGGAACTCCGGCTCTCATTGTGGGAGATCAACTGGCCCCGGGTGCGATTGAGCTTGGGGAGCTGCAAAGAATGATCGAAGCCGCTCGTAGTGGCGCCAGCTAACCCGATAATACTGTTGGCCTAAATGGCCCAAAACCCTTGAATTTGATCGGCATCCCGGCGTCTCTGCCGCATTGCGCCGGAGCGTATGCCTATGCTATCGCTTGATAATGAACAGGTGAGAGCAGGCTCGTCGGGGGTCCTGGTGATGCTCGCACCAAAAAATCTTGTGAGCTTGGGGTCTTTGGCACCTTTAGGCCGATATTAAAGTCTGCCAGCCTGAAGTCCTTTGGCCACTGTTGGGTGCCTAACCAGGTAAGGGGCGTTATGGGTAAATTTGAAGTAGACGACGATCTGGTGCGCAAGCTGGCGGACCTCTTAAATGAGACCGGGCTGACGGAAATTGAATTCGAGGCGGATGATCGGCGCATTCGCGTATCGAAAGGAACCATCGCGACGAGCGCCGTCGCCCCGGCGCCGGTTGCCAATCCCGTCGCTGCCGACGCGGCCTCGGCCGTCTCAGCCGATGTGCCGCCAGCGGGTGCCGTCCCCTCCCCCATGGTTGGAACTGTCTACTTGGCCAGCGAGCCGAGCGCCCCGCCCTTTGTAAAGGTGGGCGACACGGTTCGCGAAGGTCAAACCCTGATGATCATCGAGGCCATGAAGGTCATGAACCCCCTGGCCAGCCCACGCAGTGGCAAAGTGACCCAAGTCCTAGTCAACGATGGTGAGCCGGTGGAGTTCGGCCAGCCCCTGTTGGTTGTCGAATAGCCGCGAGATGTTTGAAAAAATACTCATCGCCAATCGGGGTGAAATTGCCTTACGCATTCACCGGGCCTGCCGCGAGATGGGCATCAAAACCGTGGCCGTCCATTCGACGGCCGATTCCGATGCCATGCATGTGCGCTTAGCTGACGAGGCGGTCTGTATCGGCCCACCGCCTAGCCGGGACAGCTACCTTAATGTGCCCGCCATTTTGACAGCAGCCACCATTACCGGCGCCGACGCGATCCACCCTGGTGTGGGCTTTTTATCCGAAAACGCCAATTTCGCCACCATGGTCGAGGAGCACGGTTTGGTCTTCATCGGGCCTCGCCCGGAACACATCAGCCTCATGGGTGACAAGGTGGCCGCCAAACAGGCCGCCCGCGACCTAAATATTCCCGTCGTTCCGGGATCCCCGGGCGCTGTCGAATCCACGCAGGACGCCGAGCGAATTGCCGAGGACGTGGGCTATCCCCTGCTAATCAAGGCCAGCGCCGGTGGCGGCGGGCGGGGCATGAAGATCGCCCATGACTCCAGTGAGTTAGCGGACGCTTATCGCCTGGCCCGCTCAGAGGCCAAGGCGGCCTTCGGCAATGATGAAGTCTACATGGAACGCTATCTGGGCCGGCCCCGCCATATAGAGATCCAGCTTCTGGCCGACGGTCGAGGCAATGTGATCCATCTGGGCGAGCGGGATTGCTCCTTACAGCGCCGACATCAAAAACTCTTGGAAGAAGCCCCGTCACCAGCGCTGAATTCGGCCGAACGGGATACCATCGGCAAAACCGTCACCGACGCCATGAAAAAGCTCGGCTACGCAAGCGCCGGCACCATAGAGTTTCTCTATGAGAATGGGGAGTTTTTCTTTATCGAGATGAACACCCGAATCCAAGTAGAGCATCCCATCTCCGAGGCGATCACCGGTATCGATATCGTGCGCGAGCAGATAAGGATCGCCGCGGGTGTCCCCATGACCATCACCCAAGACTCCGTGAGTTTTGCGGGTCACGCGATCGAGTGTCGAATTAACGCCGAGAACCCTGAAACCTTCGTGCCTTCGCCGGGCACGGTGACGGAGTATCACGCGCCTGGCGGCTTGGGTGTTCGAATCGATTCGGGCCTTTATTCCGGCTATAAGATTCCGCCCCATTATGACAGTTTGATTGCCAAACTTATCGTGCATGGGCAAACGCGCAACGAGTGTCTGATGCGCTTACGACGGGCCCTTGAAGAGTTTGTGTTGGAAGGTGTGGACACCTCGATCCCCCTGCACCAGCGCCTAATTGCCGAGAATGACTTTATCGACGGCGATTACGATATTCATTGGCTGGAACGATTTATGGGCCTGAAGACTTGAGGTCCTTGGTACGATCCTGCCAGAATAGCTGAGCCGTCCATTTTGACGGGGTCCAAGGAATGGACATCGCCATATCGCCGCCATGCAATTGACGCCGGATCTTCTGCTGAAAGCTTACTCCATTGGGATTTTTCCCATGGCAGAAAGCCGCGGCGATCCGGATCTTCATTGGATCGACCCCGAATTAAGAGGCGTTTTGCCGCTGGATAACCTTCACATTCCACGCCGCCTCAAAAAGCGCCTGCGACGCGGGGATTTCGAAGTACGGTGCGACCATGCCTTTAAAGAAGTGTTGATGGCCTGTGCCGCCCCGACCGAGGCGCGGCCCGATACCTGGATCAATCCGGTCATTGAGCAATTGGTGAATGAACTATTCGAAATGGGTTTTGCCCATTCGGTCGAATGTTGGCGCGACGGGCTCCTGGTGGGCGGCCTTTATGGTGTCTCCCTCGGTGGCTGTTTTTTCGGCGAATCCATGTTTAGCCGTGAAAAAGATGCCAGCAAGGTGGCCTTGGTGCATCTGGTTCTTCGCTTGCGTAAAGGCGGATTCGTTCTGCTGGATACACAGTTTAATACCCCCCATTTGAGCCAATTCGGCGTCATCGAGATCAGCCGCGAGGACTATCGCAAGAAACTCAGCGATGCGATCAATATACCCGCTGAATTCAGGCGCGAAGAGATCTCTCCCAAAGAGCTCGATGATTATCTAAATAATATTTTATAACTATCTGATTTTTCAGTCAGAAAGTTCCTGAATTGTTATATCCCCTGTGGTGGTCGAACTGGGCTGATCGCCTTCGGCTTCGGGAGCGTCACCTTGCCCTTCCTCAGCAGCGCCGGCTTCGCTGACTTGACAATCCAAAACCCAAACATCGTAAACGGCATGTTCCAAGGCGGACACAGCCGGCGAAGACGCAAACATCCAACCGGTGAAAAGCCGGACCGCATCCGAATCGGGACGCACGTCCACAACCTCTAAAAAGGCGGCAGCCTCAGGTGGCTCCTCCGGGGGGGTTTTATAGCAATTCCGCGCGATGATCTCCAAAGACCCGAATTGCACCGCCTCATTTAGGGGCGCTTCAAAGGTGGAAATCCGCGCCGTAATCTTATCCAAACCCTGCAAAACTGCCTGATCGGCCAACAAGGGACTGCTTGCCGCCCAAGCAGCGGCAAATCCGGCCAGTCCAGCGAATCCGCGAACGCAAGCCCTATAGATGGTAATCATCAATCTTCGCCCGTCTTTTGCCGCTTGCCGTAAGGATTGTGCAGACTCTGCATCAGATCGAGAAACACCGAACGAATCTGACCCTCATCGCATCCCATCAAGATGCCGTCCTCTAAAGCGTCCTGGGCCATTTCCCGAATTTCTTCGAGATTTTCGTTCAATACCTTGATCTTTTCCCGGCAGGAAACCGCCTTACCGTCCGGTTTTCGCCACGTTGGGATTTTGAACTCGGGCTTATCCGACACCCGGACACTCCGCTTTTTTCTTGGAAAATTCCTGAACTAGGTATTAGGGACGATAGGCAACGGCCGCAAGCCCTCAAGATGGGGACAAAGTTTTACACGAGTACAAAATAGCACCCGGACCCCTTAAGCTTTCGTCAAGAGTTAGACTTAATGAAACGAGCGCAGGCAATTGATCTGACAGCTTATTGGAAACTGGCGCCGTCCGTGGAGCTTTTGTCCCCGCTGCCGCCGGCCGAGTCCGCCGCGCTGAAAATAAAGCGTCCTAATAGATCCACCACATTGATGGCCCCTTGGGCGAATTGAATGCTGTCACCGTTCTTGAGCATTTGCTCCGACCCACCGGGCTCAAGGGCTACAAAATTACCGCCGAGCAGGCCTTCGGGAATAATCCGAGCCGAGGTATCCTCGGGCAATTCAATTTTGTCGTCTATGTTTAACACGACCTCGGCGAAATAGGTCTTAGGGTCCAAGGCCTGGCTATCGACCGTGCCAATCTTCACACCGGCCATGCGCACATCCGTTCCCGGACTCAAACCCGAGGCATCATCAAATTCGACGGAGATTTGATAGCCGGATATCTTGCCAGCGTCGGTCCCCTTAAAGGCTAGAACCATAAAACCGGCCGCCACGATCAAAACCACCGCGCCCATGACCGTTTCAATGATATTTCTGCGCATCCGTTTTATCCCTCATGAGCCAATCTGGCACCTTGCGACCTAGACGGGCCAAAATCCTCTACGCTAAAGCAAATTGGGACCTATCAGATGTAACGGAGTCTTGGCCAGTGCCATTAACGTCCTGACAAGCTGAAGATCCGCCCAAAATGACCGGATGGACCCGCATCACAAGGAAGCGGGCCTACTCAGGCTTCCAGGCTTGATAATCGCCCGTGGCTTTATCGCGGCGCCCCCCATGCAGGGTGTGGCCAGGTGGGCGATAGGCTTGATCCGTGCCAGTTTGATTGGGCAGATGCTCTTTTTGCCAAGGCTGCTTGGCCCGGCCCCCCTCAGGCGGAACCTCGTCGCTGGTATGATGAAGCCAAGCATGCCAGTCGGCCGGAACCTTGCTGGCCTCTACCTCGCCCTTATAGAGCACCCACCGCCGCTCGTGCCGCAGGGAATCCGGATGCACATGCTTTTTGCTGCGTGCCCGATAATATCGATTGCCGAACTGATCCGTTCCCACGTACTGGCCCTTCAACCAGGAAAAAATACGCGTTCCGATGGTTATGCCCATGGATGGACGATCCCTTTGCTCAAGACGCTACGGGAGCGACTATTGCACCTTACCCGCCGAGCGTCCAGACCCCCGGTCGCTCGGGCCCCGATTACCCGGATAACGCATCCAAATTGGCTCAAAGCCCCTTTGCAATTGGCTCAAAGCCAAGGAGAAATTTAACTGATTTTAACAGACCTTGGGAATAATTCAGTAGTTGCTGAATTAAAATCTGCTAATTCGAGTTTCTTCCTTCATTCGATCAAACATTTTTATGGAATTTCATAGCTTTACCTAAACACCGGCGCACAGCAGCGAAAAAAATCGGAATTGCGAAAAAAATGAAACTTTATCAAAAAACGATGCTGGTTTTGGGCGCAACGATTTTGCTTTCCGTCGCGGTGAATTTTTTCATCGTTCAGTACTGGGTCTTGGCCGATTTTGAACGGCTGGAACGGGCGGAAGCGGAAGAAGATTTGGCGCGCGTCGAAGATGCGATTCAAAACGAAATTAATCACCTAAGCCGCTTCGTCAGGGACTGGGCCGCCTGGGACGACAGCGTCGATTTCATCGTCACGCGCAGCGAAGACTATGTGGAGTCAAATCTGATCTACGAGACCTTTGAAGAAAACGGTCTCAATTTGATCCACTTCTACGATGTGGATGGCGATCTGGTTTGGGGAAAGGCCTTTGATCTGGCCAATAAAGAAGGGATCATGATCGCTGAATTCCCAATCGATGGCCCTCCCCTGGTCAACAATTTCATTGAAATGCCATCAGCAAAGGCCTCGCGTTCGGGCCTCTTGTCGAGTTCGGTCGGGCCGCTTTTCGTGGCTGCCCGCCCGATCGTTGATAGCGCTGGAAATGGCCCAGTGTACGGCACGCTTGTCATGGGTAAAATTCTAACCGATGAGGTTGTCGAGGGTATTGCAAAGCAGGTTCATGCCCATGTGAGGGCGTGGCAATTGGATGATCCGGATTTGCCCGCTCATGAAAAAGAGGTTTTACCAAACCTCTCCCGCGGCCAACCCGTGTTGGAAGCCTTGGATAACAACCTACTGGAAGGCCATGCCCTTCTCGACGGCCTTGATGGCCAACCGACACTATTGATTACCGCCCGGATGGACCGGCGCATCACCATGACCGGCCGCGATGCCTCCTATTCCCTCCTGCTCTCTTTATTCGCCGGCGGTGTTTTGGTCCTGATCGCCGCCTGGCTGATGTTGCAGTTCTCGATCTTGCGGCCCATTTCCCGGCTAACCAAACAGGTCCTCGAGGTGGCTCGGACCGGCGATTTAACGCCTCGCAACACCCACAAAAGAAGGGACGAAATCGGGATTTTGGGCGCCGAGTTTGACGGCATGCTCAAGAAGCTTTCCGAGGCCAGAGGCCAATCAGAAAAGGTTTCCTACCGCTCGGGCATGGCCGACGTGGCGGCAACGGTCACACATGACATTCGAAACGCTCTGGTGCCCATTATTTTGCGAACCGATCGGGTGACCGAGACCTTGAAAGATCAAGACGACCCCAACCTGGCAATTGCTGTTCAACAGCTCTCCAAACCGGGGATTGACGGCGAGCGCCACGAGAAATTGACCCGGTACCTGACCCTTCGGACTGAGGAAAGCCGGGGCGAAATATCCGCAGCGCTCACGGACCTGGAATTCGTCGCCAATGGCCTGAACCGGATTGAGGAGATCCTGGGTTCCCAGGATGCCATCTCTCGCTCTCCTAAAAGATCAGACAAGGTGGTCCTGGCTGATGCTTTGGATGAAGCGCTGAACGCCTTGCCCGCCGATCGAAAAGGCAAAGCCTCCATCACCCTTGACCAGAGCCTGGAAACGGCCAGACCGGTCGCGGCGCCGAAAATCGATTTGGTGGCAGTACTCACCAGCCTCTTGGCAAATGCCGAGGAATCCATTGTTCGTTCGGGGCGCTCCGACGGGGAAATCGCCGTGCGATCCCATGAAGAGGAAGTGGAAGGCCACCCCATGCTGCACCTTTCCATCTCCAACAATGGGCAGCCTTTGAGCGATGAGGCGACGGACCATCTTTTTCAATCCGACGATTTGCAGAATCTGTCCTCTCCGGACCGGCGCAGCCTTCATTGGAGTGCCAATTGCGTTAATCAACTAAATGGGAAGGTCTTTGCCCACAATGACCAAGAAAAGGACGGAACCATTCTTCACCTTATCCTACCATTAGCGGCCTAGAGGACGGCTATGACGGCACTTTCCATTATAAAAAATGATATGATTGACCCGGCAGGGCCTCAACGCATCCTGATCGCGGACGATGAACCGCTCATTCTCGAGGAATTTCAAGCCACACTTTGCCCGGGCATATCATCATCGAACCGATGCGAACTCGGGGACCTAGCGCAGGAACTTTTCGGCGCCCACGAAAAAACGCGCGAGTCCAGCGACTTCGAGCTCGTTGAATGTCGCCAAGGTGATGCCGCGGTGCGCGCTTTCGAAGAGGCACAAAGCAACGGTCGCCCCATCGGCGTGGTGTTTTTGGATCTGCGCATGCCTCCCGGCCCAGACGGCGTCGCGACGGCCAAGGCGATCCGCGAGCGGGATCCCAACGCGATCATCGTGATACTCACCGGATTCTCTGATATGACGGCAAGTGAGATTGCCGTGCAAGTGCCTCCAGCTGATCGCTTATTTTACTTGCAAAAGCCCCTGCACAGCCAGGAAATCAAACAATTTGCCACTACCCTTTGCGCCAAATGGAATGCGGATCGGGTACTATCCCACATCCACCAAGATCTCGAAGATCAGATCCAAAGCCGCACGGCCGAATTGGAAAAGGCCAAGGATCAAGCCGAACAAGGCGCGCGAGCCAAATCCCGCTTTCTCGCCAATATGAGCCATGAATTGCGCACGCCGCTGAATGCCATTATCGGATTTTCCGAGGTGATCGAGAATCAGCTCTTTGGCGCCATCGACGATCCTCGTTATGTGGAATATGCACGAGATATCGGTCAAAGTGGAAAGCATTTACTAAGTATTATCAATAGCATTCTTGACTTTTCTAACATCGATTCTAGAAACTATACCCTTCAGGAAGCCTGGCTGGATCTTAGGGCGGAAATGGAGGGCTGCGTTTCTCGTATGACCCCCTCGGATCCTTCAGGTGGCGAAGTCGAGGCCGAAGCGGCCGCAAGGATTCTCTTGCGCGACGACGCCCAGGTGCCCCGTTTGTATGCGGACCAGCGGGCTGTCCGACAGATGGTCCTAAACCTCGTGTCGAATGCCAAAAAATTCTCAGACCCATCTGAACCAATTGACATCAAGCTCTGCCAAGAAAGTGGTGAAGGCACAACCATTCAGGTGCATGACCGCGGGATCGGCATGTCCCAAGAAGAGGTTAACCTGGCTTTGACGCCGTTCGCCCAAGTAGATGGCGCCCTGAACCGTAAATTTGAAGGAACCGGCCTGGGCCTGGCCATTACCAAAGCCTTGATCGAGCTGCATGGTGGCCGCCTGACCTTGGATAGCGCGGCCGGCCATGGCACCTGCGCCAGTCTGCACTTTCCAAGAGAACGCAGCCAAAAAGACAACAATCCGGCATAGGTGGACACCCTTGTAGGGCCGGCCCTAGGTGCGCATTTGTCAAAAAATTTTTCTGCCGCCTCAAAGGCGCCAGAATTTTCTGAAGAACTGTCTCTCCTCCGCTATGAAGCGAACCCGGCAGGAATGAGGCAAAGCCGCGATGCTCACCCGCAAACCCTTTTTTTACCTGCGTCATGGCCAGACCGATTGGAATCTGGCGAATCGCGCTCAGGGTCAAACAGACGTGCCCTTAAATGCCACCGGCAAGGCCCAAGCT
Source organism: Pseudomonadota bacterium (assembly GCA_039028695.1). Lineage (GTDB taxonomy): Bacteria > Pseudomonadota > Alphaproteobacteria > Kiloniellales > Kiloniellaceae > JANQKX01. Next base: position 5,230 of record JBCCHN010000090.1, on the reverse strand, counting down.
CGAGATGCCGTTGCCGGGCTTCGGCAGTGCTCCATCACCAGCATCTTTTCGAGTCCCCTGCAAAGGGCTCTGGAAACAGCCGAGGTTTTTCAAAAAGCTTTGAACCTTCCGCTACAGGTCATTGACGACCTTAAAGAAAGTAACTGGGGTGACCGTGAAGGACTGCCAAAAGACGGCTGGTTCGAAGATTGGCTCGGCGGCGCCGTGCCGAACGGGGCCGAGTCCCTGGAGTCGTTTTTGCAACGCGCCTTGGGTGGGCTCAACCTCGCCCTCTCCGCACCCGGACCGGTCTTGATTGTGGCCCATGGCGGCACCTATTGGGCTGTAGAACGCTTTGCCCCCTTCCACAGAGCTTGGGACCTGCCCAACGCCTGCCCAGTCCAACACATACCCCCCTCAAAAGGGGCCCCGGAGTGGCGGCGCAATGAGCTCGCCCCGCCCTCCTTAAAGCAGTCTATGAGATAAAGGCGGCAGACCATGGATAGTTCATGGGACTCCAGTTCATGGGGCTACTAGATGCTGTGTCCTTTCATAAATTCATCACAAATTGTTGTGGATGACCGCTAGGTATTGTGTTTAAATCCCGCCCCATCACGAAATCTGGCCGTTTGCGAGCGGACTAGGTCAACTCGGTGGATGGTTTTGGGGGGATGCGCGGCGAGCGGTCTAGGCGCGGGCGTTCGTCGGCATCGCTGACTTTATTTTGTATTTTAGGGGGAAAAAAGCATGCGGATCGTCCGCCGATTCACTCAGTCTGGCTCAGATGTATATGACCAAATCGAATTTCGCCGCACATCCAGCGAAATTCGTAATCCCGACGGCTCGATTGTCTTTCAAGCCGAGAATGTCGAAGTGCCGGCCCGCTGGTCGCAGGTTGCCTCGGATATCCTGGCGCAAAAGTACTTCCGCAAAAAAGGCGTGCCCGTCGAATCCAAAAAGGTTGAAGAGCACACGGTGCCGTCCTGGCTATGGCGGTCAGTTCCCGACCAAAAGGCCTTGGCCCGGCTACCCGAAGGTGATCGCTTCACGGGCGAGACGTCGGCTAAGCAGGTTTTTGACCGCCTAGCGGGAACATGGACCTACTGGGGTTGGAAAGGCGGCTACTTCGATCAGGAAGAAGACGCCCAAGCTTACTTCGACGAGATGCGCTATATGTTGGCGCGGCAGATGTCGGCCCCAAACTCGCCGCAGTGGTTCAACACGGGCTTGCATTGGGCCTATGGCATTGATGGGCCCGGCCAAGGGCACTTCTTCGTGGACTATCAAAGCGGAGACCTGGTGCGTTCCGATAGCGCTTATGAACATCCCCAGCCCCACGCCTGTTTCATCCAATCGGTCGAGGACGACCTGGTCAACGAGCGCGGCATCATGGACCTTTGGGTGCGCGAGGCCCGTCTCTTTAAATATGGCTCGGGTACCGGATCTAACTTCTCCCGGATTCGCGGCGCCAACGAGCCCTTGGCAGGGGGTGGCAAATCCTCCGGTCTTATGAGCTTCCTTAAAATTGGTGACCGGGCGGCCGGAGCCATCAAGTCCGGCGGCACCACCCGTCGGGCCGCCAAGATGGTCAGCGTGGATGTGGATCACCCGGATATCGAGGATTTCATCTCCTGGAAAGTGGTCGAGGAGCAAAAGGTCGCCGCCTTGGTGTCCGGCTCCAAGCAATGCCGAAAGCATCTCAACGAGATTATTGGGGCCTGTTATGCCTGGCCCGATCGAGATGCGGACGGCGCCCTGGCCGAAGCGGCCTTCGATCCGAAAAAAAACAAGTCGCTCAAGCGGGCGATGCGGGCGGCCCGCGCGGCCATGATTCCCGAGAACTATGTCTACCGGGTGATCCAGTACGCCCGTCAGGGTTTTTCCAAGATCGATTTCGCGACTTATGACACGGACTGGGATTCGGATGCCTACCTGACTGTCTCGGGTCAGAACTCCAACAACTCCATTCGAATTCCCAATAGCTTCATCGAGGCCATGCAGCGGGATGACGACTGGGCTTTGACAAATCGGACCGATGGCCAGACCGCCAAGGTGGTTCGGGCGAAAGAGCTGTGGGAACAGATCGGTTTTGCCGCCTGGAGCTGTGCCGATCCAGGCCTGCAATTCGACAGCACCATTAACGAATGGCACACCTGCCCTAACTCGGGCCGGATCAATGCGTCGAATCCCTGTTCGGAATACATGTTCCTGGACGACACGGCCTGCAATCTGGCCTCGCTCAATCTGATGGCTTTCCGCAACGAAGATGGAAGCTTTGACATCGAGGGCTTCGAGCACGGGGTTCGCCTGTGGACCATTGCCCTGGAGATTTCCGTCCTTATGGCTCAGTTCCCGGCCAAGGAAATCGCTCAACTGTCTTACGAGTACCGGACTTTGGGATTGGGCTTTGCCAACCTGGGCGGCCTCTTGATGGCCTCGGGCCTATCTTACGATTCTGTTGAAGGCCGCGCTCTGTGCGGGTCCATCTCCGCCCTTATGAGCGGGGCTGCCTATGCCACCTCGGCAGAAATGGCCGAAGAACTGGGCGCCTTTCCCGGTTATGAAAAAAATCGGGACGAGATGCTGCGGGTTATGGCCAATCATCGCCAGGCAGCTCTGGGCAAAGGCGACGGCTATCAGGGCCTAACCGTCACGCCGGTGCCGTTGGATGCGGCCAACTGCCCCGATGAAGCCTTGGTCGCGGCGGCAAAAAAGAGCTGGGATAGAGCGCTGAAGCTGGGCCAGGAACATGGCTATCGCAATGCGCAGACCACGGTAATCGCCCCAACCGGCACCATTGGTTTGGTGATGGATTGCGATACCACCGGCATTGAGCCCGACTTTGCTATCGTTAAGTTCAAGAAATTGGCGGGCGGTGGCTATTTCAAGATTATCAATCGGACCGTTCCGGAAGCCCTCGCAACCCTAGGCTATGACGACGCGCAGTGCCAGGAGATCATCCGCTACGCCGTCGGCCATGGGACCCTCCGGGACGCACCTGGCGTCAATCATGAGAAGCTGCGGTCCAGAGGCTTCACCGACGATGCCTTGCAGGTTCTCGAGAACTCCCTGGCTAATGCCTTTGATATCAAGTTTGCCTTTAACAAGTGGTCCCTGGGCGCTGATTTTTGCACCGATACCTTGGGTGTGCCGGCGGCGTCTCTAGACGATGTCGGATTCGACCTCTTGGCGTGGTTGGGTTTCTCCCGCGCCGATATTGAGGCCGCCAACACCTATTGCTGCGGTGCTATGTCTTTGGAAGGCGCGCCTTACCTTAAGGACGAGCACCTTGCCGTCTTCGACTGCGCCAACCCTTGCGGCCGTTTGGGCAAGCGCTATTTGTCCGTGGAAAGCCACATTCACATGATGGCAGCCTCACAGCCGTTTATTTCAGGGGCTATTTCCAAGACCATCAACATGCCGGGCGACTGTGATGTTGAGGCCTGTAAGGAGGCCTATCTCCTCTCCTGGCGCTTGGGTCTTAAGGCAAACGCCCTCTATCGGGACGGCTCCAAACTCTCACAGCCTTTGTCATCCAACCTGTTCGACGGGGTCGATGCGGACGACAGTGAGGACTTGCGGGATGACCTTGTGGCCGCAGCGGCGCCGGAACGGGCCCAGATCGTTGCCGAGCGAGTCATCGAGCGCGTGATCGAGCAGGTCCAGGAACGCCGGCGCCTACCGCAACGGCGAAAAGGCTACACCCAAAAGGCCATTGTCGGCGGGCACAAGGTTTATTTGCGCACCGGCGAGTATGAAGACGGCGCCCTTGGTGAAATCTTCATCGACATGCATAAGGAAGGGGCCGCCTTCCGCTCCTTGATGAACAATTTCGCCATCGCAATCTCCATTGGCCTGCAATACGGCGTTCCGCTGGAAGAGTATGTGGAGGCCTATACCTTCACCCGCTTCGAGCCTTCGGGCATGGTCGCCGGTAACGATGCCATCAAGATGGCGACCTCGGTGCTGGACTATATCTTCCGTGAGCTGGCCATCTCCTACCTGGGTCGCAATGACTTGGCCCATGTGGAGCCCAACGACATATCGCCGGATTCGGTCGGTAGCGGTGATGCCCAAGCGGACCTGGAGCAGGCCGATCGAAACGCGGTGGAAATCAGTCTTCGGCGTTATGCCTCCACCGGCTATGTGCGCAATCAACTCTTGGTCTTCGCCGGCGGTGCAGGTGACGCGGGTGCGTCCGACGCCAGCCTATCGGGAGGAGCATCGATGGCCACCGCCCAAGAAGCCTCTCCTGCCGTCATGCCGGCCGAGGCGCCCGTCATGGCCCAGGTGGACCAAAGGCTGGAACAGGTCCGCGAAGCGCGCATGAAAGGCTATGAAGGCGACTCTTGCGGTGATTGCGGAAACTTCACCTTGGTGCGTAATGGCACTTGCTTGAAATGCGCCACCTGCGGCAGCACCAGCGGCTGCTCCTAAGGTTCATAATCTGGACCGATGTCCTTAAAGGGCCGCCCTGATCCGGCGGCCCTTTACCTTTGCGCTTTTTGTTGTATCAATGGCCCGGTGATCACGGCCAAGCAATTGAGGGAGATTTAAATGGCAGGACAAATCGACGGCCGCTTGGCCGAACTGGGGATTGATGTACCGGAAGCAGCCGCCCCCGTGGCCAACTATGTGGGTTATGTGGTCAGTGGTAATTTGGTTTTTGTCTCGGGCCAGATCACCATGAAGGACGGCGCGCCACAATATTTGGGAAAGCTGGGCGATAGCGTCTCGTTAGAGGACGGGCAAGCTGCCGCCAGACTCTGTGCCGTCAACATCATCTCCCAATTGAAAGGCGCCTGCGACGGCGACTTGGACCGGGTCAAACGCATCATCAAGCTAGGGGGCTTTGTCAACTCGACCCCCGATTTCACCGATCAGCCCAAGGTAATCAACGGCGCGTCGGACCTGATGGTGGAGGTTTTCGGCGACAAGGGCCGTCATGCCCGCGCCGCGGTGTCGGCCGGCTCCTTGCCCTTGAATGTGTCCGTCGAGGTCGATGCCGTCGCCGAGATCGAATAAGCGGAAATTTTCGCGATCCGACCTTTGATTCTCCTGCTGCTTAAGGACTGAAGATATCGCCGCTTACATCTTGCGGGTCAGGTAGTGGGAAAACCACCCGGCGTACTTCACCTGAAGTGCCGGCAACCGCCAATCGCGGCCCGTGACGACGCCTCGGCAGCAAGCAGCCCCGCACTGACAGTCCATACTCCAGTCCTCGTCATCCCCGGTGGCGTAGTCGAAGCAT
>JBCCHN010000089.1:0-20300 GCA_039028695.1 Pseudomonadota bacterium | reverse complement strand
GTCACCCACGTCTCCAACGCCCTGGGCACGATTGTGCCGGTAAAAGAGGTCATCCGCCTTGCCCATGAAGCGGGCGCCAAGGTTTTGCTCGACGGTAGTCAGGCGGCTCCTCACCGCCGCGTCGACGTGTCCGCCCTGGATGTGGATTTCTATGCCTTTACCGGCCACAAAGTTTATGGCCCCAGCGGGATCGGCGTGCTTTATGGCAAGCGGGATCTCTTGAACGCCATGCCGCCCTATCATGGCGGCGGCGAGATGATCCGCCGGGTCACTTTCGAGGAAACGACCTATCAGGACGTCCCTCACCGTTTCGAGGCTGGGACTCCGGCCATCGCCGAGGCCATCGGCTTGGCCGCCGCTCTGCGCTATATGGAGGACGTCGGGCTTGAGGCCATCGAGGCCCATGAAGCGGGCCTTTTGTCCTATGCCACCGAGCAGATGAGCGCCATACCCGGCCTGGTGATTTATGGCCGCGCCAGTGAAAAATCCAGCATCGTTTCCTTCACCATGGAAGGGATGCATGCCCACGATATCGGCACCATCGTCGATCGAGCCGGTGTCGCCGTGCGAGCCGGTCACCACTGCGCCCAGCCGCTGATGGATCGGCTGGGCATCCCAGCAACGGCCCGGGCCTCCTTTGCCATTTATAATGGCCCCGATGACGTGGATGCCCTGGTGCAAGCCTTGTATAAGGCCAAGGACATTTTCGGCTAAATTAGGCGGAGACAAGAGTTCATGGATCCCAGCAATCTGCCCCTAAGCCACTTTATGCCCGGCGGCTTTAATGCCGAGGAGGGCTTTACCGCCCGCGCCGGTACTCCCCTGGCCGATCCCAAACCTGCCCTCGCCAGTCGTGACGATCTTGTCGAGGCCCTGCGCACCGTTTTCGACCCGGAAATTCCGGTTAACATTTATGACTTGGGTCTGATTTATGATATCCAGCAGAATGACGATGGCTCAGTCGCCATAGAAATGACCTTGACCGCGCCGGGTTGCCCCGTCGCCGGTGAGATGCCGGGTCAGGTCGCCGAAGCTGTGGCCAAGGCGGATGGTGTTGGCGAAGTAGAAGTGACTTTGACCTGGGAGCCTGCTTGGACCCAAGATCGCATGTCGGAAGACGCAAAGCTGGCATTGGGGCTCTTTTGACCCCATTTGATGGCTCGTGTGACCGATAACAAGACTTTAGCGGATTAGAAAAGAGACCCCATACCATGATGGCGAACCTAATCTCCCTCACCGACGCGGCCGCTGACCGGGTCAAGGAATTGATGGCCAAGAGCGAAAAGCCGGTGCTTGGCCTACGTGTTGGCGTCAGCACTCGTGGCTGCTCTGGCATGAGCTATGTGGTTGAGTACGCTGAAGAACAGCGCAAATTGGAAGATGTGGTCGAGGACAAGGGCGTCAAGATTTTCATTGAGCCCACTGCCGTAATGTTTCTCTTTGGCTCCACCATGGACTACGTGGAGGATAAGTTTCAAAAGGGCTTTGTTTTTAGCAATCCCAATGAAAAAGGCCGTTGCGGTTGCGGTGAATCATTTCATGTATGATGTGAATAGAAATACTTAAATCGTTGATAAAAAAATAAATCACATTAACTCAAAGCGCCGTAGATAGCTGTCCCAAATCTCTGCTTCGTAGCGCAGTGCATAGGCATCTGCGTAGGGCTCGCCGCGGGCACAGTCCAGCTTTGATTTGGTGGTCATGCGGTCGTGATGATGGCCCAGTTCATGGAGAAAAATGTTCAAGAGCTGGTAGGCCTTGGCCTGAGGCTCGCTAAACTTGCATAGCACCCACTTTTTACGCCGCTCTACCTCAACGCCAAGCCTCTGGAAAACTTCGATTTCCTGGTCATAAAAGTCTCGTGGCAATTCGACCCATAGGCCCCGCTCCCAGGCGCAAAGGCCGACAATGCCTCTTTGATCGTACCAGCCGAAACACCCCGGATCGCCGGGCGCCAACAGAACTCCGTCCAGGCCTTTGGCTAATTCGTCCCAATTGGGGATCATCTCGATAAAGGCGTAAAGATCCTCGCGGCGCAGGATATGACGGTAGCCCTGACCGGGCCGCTCCTTGTCCAACATGGGGAGCGGTTGCTCTGTGTTCCAATAGCTGGGCGTCACGTAATCTCGATTTTTGGCCTTGAGCCGGCCCCGAAAGCCCGACGACGCTGACCGCCGCTTAAAGAAACCCATAACCCCTTCCTTGACCAGTAACAGTCAAAAAATGATCCTACAGATCGGGCCGAAATTCAATTAGTTTTCCTATGAAAAATTTCTCCTAATTAATTGCAATCGTTAATATTTTAACCTAATTTGATAACCCTGAATCGATCTCTGCCTTAAAGCCTTTCTGCGCATTCCGAGGGAATTTGAGTTGCTCTGATCCCCGCTCTTGGACTATCTCCTTGTTGTGGACGGATAGACATCCTGGAGTATTTTCCCCCAAACAGGTGACGCCGGTTTTCGCTGGAGAAAGTCAGAACAGTGGACCCAGACAACAAGACCAGCGACAGAATAACGATCGGCGAGCAAATCTTCGTGCTGCTTGATGATAATTTATCAAGCGGCATGGCCAGCCGGCTGTTTGTGAATCCTATCAAAATTCTGACCTGTAATCGAGCCGACGACCTTGACGACACCCTGGCCGGGATTGATCAGGCCCTTGACCAAGGCTTCTTCGTTGCCGGTTATTTTGCCTATGAATTGGGCTACTTGCTCGAGCCCAAGCTGCGGTCCTTGTTGCCGGAAGATCAGCAATCTCCCCTCATTTGGGTAGGAGTATTCGAGGCGCCGGAATATTTAAGTGCCGCCGGCGTGGAGAGCTGGATCCAAGCTCAAGGCACCGGCCAATACGAAATCGAAGATTTTACCTGGTCTTGGAGCCGCGAGGCATACGGCAATGCCTTTCAACGGGTCAAAGATTATATCGCCGCAGGCGACGTCTATCAGATTAACCTGACTTTCAAGACCGAGTTTCAGGCGTCCGGCGATCCGTTGCGGCTTTATCACGAACTGCGCGAAAAGCAAAAGGTCCACTATGGGGCCTACATCAACACGGGCGACCGGCAAATCCTGTCCCTTTCGCCCGAGCTGTTTCTAGCGTGCGAAAAGGGGCAAATTCAAGCCCGCCCTATGAAAGGGACCGCCCGGCGTGGTCGCACCGACGAAGAGGACCAAAACCAAATCCAGTGGCTACAAAATGATGAAAAGTCTCGTGCTGAAAACTTAATGATTGTCGATCTGCTACGCAACGACTTGGGACGGGCGGCTCGGATTGGATCGGTTCGGGTGACCGAGCTTTTCACCATTGAATCCTATCCCACCGTCCATCAGATGACCTCCGGCATCACGGCCCAGCTCCGCGATGATTTGGCTCTTCCGGACCTTCTTCGGTGTCTCTTTCCCTGCGGCTCGATTACCGGCGCCCCCAAGGTGAGAGCCATGGAGATTATTCGCGAACTGGAGCCACAGCCCCGCGGCCTCTATACGGGGGCCATTGGCTACATCGCCCCGACGGGTACTCTGGCTTTTAATGTGGCTATCCGCAGCCTCACGATCGACCGGGACGGTCAAGGGGAGATGGGGATCGGCAGCGGCGTGGTTTATGACTCCCAGGCCAGGGATGAATATGATGAGTGCCTGTTAAAAGCTCGCTTCCTAACCGATCTTCAGGAGACTTTTAGCCTTATCGAGACGCTGCGGTGGGACGGCGACTTTTACCTTTTATCTCACCACATGGACCGCCTGGAATCCAGTGCCCGATACTTCGGCTTTCCCTTCAATTTGGCTCAAACCAAGCAAGCACTATTGGACCATTCAGCGGGCCTGAGTGAGACCAAGACACATCGGGTCCGTTTGCTTCTTTGCCCGGACGGCACTCTCGTAACGTCGAGTAGCCCCATAGAACTTTCCGACGGTGGCATCCTCCATTTCGTCATATCGGACCGCGTTTGTGACAGCTCGGATCTCTTTTTTCGCCATAAGACCACCAAGCGCGAGATCTATGATAGTGAGTTCAAACATTACCGGGAGAATCACGACTGCAGCGAGGTGCTCTTTATTAATGAACGAGGGGAGTTGACCGAAGGCAGTCGATCCTCTCTCTTTCTCGAACTTGACGGAGAACTCGTCACCCCGCCACTAACCGCGGGTATTCTCCCTGGGACCTTTCGACGGGAAATGATGGAACGGGCTGAACTGGGGTTAGAGGAGCGAGTTCTCTACCCGCAAGACCTCGCTCGGGCATCCAGGATCTTTTTTGGCAACTCAGTGCGAGGCCTACAGCGCGCCGAACAGATATCTTTGCCGCGGCAATCTCCGGTCGCCAGGGCTCTTCCCTGACCAAGCGAGGGCACAATTGCGATACCATTGGATCTGATTAAGATGGCTATTTCCACCTCGCATCCCAGACCTTGGATCAGGCTGCTATTCCTCCCGCTCGCAACATTACTGGTCTGGTCTCTTGCTTGGCCCTTTTCTGGACCTTTGGCCCAAGCACAAGAATTCCGCTCCCTTGCCGGTAATTTCCTAGTCGCTACGCAAGAGCTGGAAGATCCCAATTTTGCAGCGACCCTGGTGCTCTTGGCCGAGCATAGCGAGCAAGGTGCCTTGGGATTGGTCCTGAATCGCCCCATCGGACAAATATCCATCGATCAACTGGCACAGACCATGGGTCTGACCGGCGTCCCCCCGGGTGAGCGCGCGCCGGCCGGTGCCGGCGGTCCGGTTGAGTTGGAAAGCCTCTTTGCCTTACATGGCAACGATCTTGAGGTTTCCAGAGGCTTGGTCATAAGCGACCAACTCGCTCTGTCCCCGGGAATCGAAGTGGTTGCCCATTTGGCCGATGGGGGCGAACGACCGAAGAATCTGCTCTTTTTGTTCGGCTATTCAGGATGGGGGCCGGGTCAGCTTGAATGGGAAATGACCCAAGGAAGCTGGCACCATCTGCCTGCGGACCTCAGTGTCGTTTTTGACCCGGCAAAGCTTGATGCCTTAGTTGCGCGGCTGAATACCGAAAACATTGAACTTTGATCAAGGATTGCCATAAGGTTGCGCGTCCTTACAGTTGATCAGGAAGAATTCCAGATGTCCCAACCGCAAAAACCCGACTTGGAAGCGATGAGATCTAAAATGGAGGAGGCTTTCCGGGAAAACTGGAAGTCTTTCGTGCTTCAGGGCGTCATTCTGTTCCTTCTCGGCCTGATTGCGGTCGCCGTACCGGCAGCCTCTACCATCGCGATCGAACTCCTTCTTGGGTGGCTGATTCTCTTTGGCGGTCTGATTGCCGGCTATCGGGCACTCAAGTCGAGTGAGAGCACTGCCCGCTGGTCCGGCCTGCTTGGAGGCTTGATTTCGGTGATAGCGGGTGTCTTGCTATTGGTTTACCCCTTACAGGGCGTTATCACCCTTACGCTGCTCGTGACGGCCTTTTTGGTGGCGGAAGGATTTAGCCAAATGGTGTTGGCCTGGAAGCTCAAGCCCGCCAAACCGTGGGGCTGGGTCTTTTTCTCAGGAATCATGGCCTTGGTTCTCGCCGGATTGGTTTGGTCTCAATTTCCCGGCAGCGCCTCCTGGCTGCTTGGCTTGATGGTCGGCTTGAACTTAATGTTTGCCGGGTCAAGCCTGGCCGCGACCGCGCTATCCTTCCGGAGCTAAGTCCTCGGGCTCGCCCGCCCAATGAACCTGCCCACAGACGGGCAAATGATCCGAGGCCGCTTTGCTCAGCGATGACGCGACGGCCTGTCCCTGGGAGAGCCGCAGCTGTCGGCTGGCGTAGATGCGATCAAAGCGGAACAGGGGCCGGCGACTATGAAAACTGCGTGGCGCCAGATATTCGGGAAAGAACTGATTAAATTCGGCAAGGGCGGCAAACTTAAGCCGCCACTCATTAAAATCTCCCATCAAAACGGTCGCTGCCTGCTGTTGATCGTGAAGGCAGGCCACAATGCGCTGAAATTGGATGCGACGTTCCAAGGGATCCAGCCCGAAATGGGCGTTAATCGCCCGGACCTTTCGGCCGCCAATCTCCACATCAATATCAATGGCGCCGCGGGTGACCCGATAGGGAACCGATAGATCGATGTTGCGGACCGCTAACACCTTGCCTCTGGTCAAAAGGGCATTACCAAAATGGGCCTTTTCATGGTTCCGGACGACACCGGGGCAAACATGGTAGTCTGTATGACGGGCAAAGAAATCGTATTGATCGAAGCCCTGGCGGCCGCGCAAATGCCACCCGACTTCTTGCAAGGCGACCAGATCAGCATCCAGCTCTTGGAGCACCTCTACGATGCGCTCAGGCGCGAATTTCCGATCTGTGCCAAGACAGCTATGAATATTGTAAGTGGCGACCTTGAAAGCCGGCAGACCGGTGTCGGGCATGAGCTTTTTTTGCAGCAAATAGGGTGAGCCAATCCTATTATATAGATTCGCGTCCTTGGCAACCGACCCCGCAAAAGAATTGCCAAGAGTTAAGGGTCTCCCCGCATCGAATGATCATTGACGAACGGCATGTTACAAGACCGCCACATTGACTTTACCCGTACCCGCTTGAGGGCACGATGCTCAGTATGATCCAGGATTTTTGGCCCCATATTTTGGGAACCTCGGCTATCTTGATCGCCGTTGCCCTATCGATCAAAGTGATCCTGGAACGTCGGGACGAGCGGGCGACGATCACCTGGGTCGGCCTTCTTTGGCTCTCGCCCTTCGCGGGTGCCGCAATTTACTTTTTGCTGGGTACCAATCGCATCCGGCGCCGTGCGATTCGACTGCGGCCCGGTGATCGACAGATGGCGCCGCTAGCGATTGAGGGATCGTCCGGATCATCGGACCTCACCCACCTAACGGAAAAAGTCGGGCACTTGGCACCTTTGTCCCGCGTGGTCTCTGAACTGACCCATAAGGGCCTAACCAGCGGCAACCAGATCGCCCTCTTGCCGGGCAATCGCATCGATGCCCTGACCGATGGGGACATGGCCTATGGCGAAATGATCGAGGCGATCGATGAAGCCAAGCAAAGCATCATGCTGGCCAGCTACATCTTTAACCGGGACGCCGCCGGCCAAATGTTTATCGACGCCTTATTCCGGGCCAAGAAGCGAGGTGTCAAAATCCGGGTCTTGGTGGACGGTATCGGCTCCCTCTATTCTCCCCGTTCGACGGTCGGTTACCTCCACCGTCATGGCATCAAAGCCCAGAAATTTCTCCACTCTCTCCTGCCCTGGCGCATGCCCTACCTCAACATGCGCAACCATCAAAAAATCATGGTTGTAGACGGCAAGATCGGCTTTACGGGCGGCATGAATATCCGCAAGGAATACCTCTCCTCCCAAAGCGCCACGCCCATCAAGGACCTCCATTTCAAGATCCAAGGACCGGTGGTGCGCCACCTCTCAAAAACCTTTTCCCGCGAATGGTATTTCACCACCCAGGAAATTCTTGAAGATCTCTGGATGCCGCCCCTCGCAGAGGCCGGCCCGGTCATGGCTCGGGGTATTTGGTCTGGCCCGGACGAGCCCATCGACAAAGCCCGCTGGACCATCTTGGGTGCGATTTCCGCCGCACAAGAATCGATCACCGTGGTGACTCCCTACTTCCTGCCGGACCAGACCATCCATACCGCTCTGCGCCTTGCCGCCCTGCGCGGACTAAATGTGAACATCCTCTTGCCCGAGGAAAACAATCTTGCCTACGTAAAGTGGGCATCGATGGGTCTTCTGGAAGAGCTTATCTTGGCCGGTTGCCGCATCACCATGACTGCCCCGCCCTTCGACCACAGCAAGCTGATGCTGGTAGACGACCGTTGGGTCCTTTTAGGATCTGCCAATTGGGACCCGCGCAGTTTGCGGCTGAACTTTGAGTTCAACGTGGAATGCTATGACGAAGATCTGGCCAAGACTCTGGGTGTTCTGGTCACCCAACGCCTGCAGGGCGGTCGCATTCTAACAGCTGAGGAATTGAGCAAGCGGCCTTGGCTTATCAAACTGAGGGACGGCGTGGTCCGCTTGCTGACCCCTTATTTGTGAAGCTAAAGCCGCTATGAGCACGCTATTGAAAACGCCCTATTGCATGCGGCCCGTGCGCATACGCGCGCCATGGAGACGGCGCCGGTCCTCGCGGGGTGAAAAGCCATATTGGCCACGATAGGCTCGGGAGAAATAAGGCGGCGAGACGAAACCGCAAGCCAAAGACACATCCAGGATCGACATGGCGGTTTGCTCCAACAGGTATCGGGCACGACGCAGCCTTAGCTTCAGATAAAATCCACTGGGCGTATCATCCAAGAGGTTGCGAAACAGGCGTTCTAGCTGGCGCCTGGAAATCCCGGCGATGTTCGCCAGATCATCTAGCGAGAGCGGATCTTCCAAGTGATCCTCCATGGCCTGGACAATCTGCAGCAATGCCGGGTGGCGCGCCCGCAAGCGTAAACCCAGGGTCATATTTTGGTGCTCTTCCGGGGAGCGGATTCGCGCGTGTAGCAAAGATTCCGATACCCCGACGGCCAGGTCATGCCCATGCTTTGCCGAGATCCGGGAGAGGATCATGTCCAGGGCACCCGTCCCGCCGGAACTGGTGAAGCGTCGGCGGTCGATCTCATAAAGCTCGCCGGTAGCATTCACATCGGGAAAAGCTTCCGAAAAGCCGGGCATGTTTTCCCAATGCAGAGTCGCCCGGTAGCCGTTCAATAATCCCGCTTTTGCCAAAACGTGGGCGCCCGTATCGATGCCACCCAAATCGCTGCCCTGCCGGTCAAGGCGGCGTAGCCAGGCCAGCACTTTTTTAGACTCGTATTTTTCCGCGTCGAAGGAGGCACATACAATGACTGTTGGAAAGCGGCGCACTTCATCGATACTTGACTCGACCAGCAAGGAAAGGCCGTTACTGGCCGCCACCGGGGCCCCGTCTTCCGAGAAAAGGTGCCAGCTATAGAGGTTCTTGCCACTGGCCCGATTGGCCACCCTCAAGGGCTCCACCGCCGAAAAGAGACCGATCATGGAAAAGTCGGGCACCAGCAAAAAGCCGACCCGGTCTTCCGCCGGAGCCGGCTGCTCTCGATCCATTTCAATTACCTTTTCCTCCGACATCGACGCGCCACCATCTCAAGGCACAAGATCGCAACCAGCCTAGCCGGTGAGAATGGCTCTGGAAAGAACAGACTAGAAAGGAGGAAGCAGAGCCCGTTAAGGACTTTACCAGCGGCGATTGCCAGGATGCATGTCGCTCACTGGGAGTTTGACCTCGAAGTTCTTGCGAATGTGATCGTCAACATCCGAGCTGATGTGACGGGGATAATAGCTGGACAGAATTTCCCGGGTTTTCGCCCGGGCCCGCTGGGCCACGTCAGTGGAGCCTTGTTCGAGCCACTCTTTCGGGCTCGCCCGATCCCCCACCTCCGGATAGATGTATTCCGACTGCATCAGCTCTAGGGTCTGCTCATGCCCCAGGAAATGGCCCGGCCCCTCGGTGCAGACACTGCGGATGGCTTCTATGGAAAGGCTGTCCTCGGTCACCTCAATGCCGCGAACGGTCCGCATGATGCCGCCGATCATGTCATTGTCGATGACAAAACTCTCCAAGCAGCACCCCAGCAGGCTTGCGTGCATGCCGCAGGACTCATAAACCAGATTGGCTCCAGAATTGCCGACCAAAGCTTCTGTATAGCCCTTTTCATAACCCGACTGAGCGTCCGGCACCTTGGCATCGGTCATGCCGGCCGTCACGCCGCCTGTCAGGTCATAGTAGTTGGCCATCTGAGCGCAGGCCGCCATCAACAGTGCCTGCTCAGCCGAGCCCCCTGACATGGCGCCGGTGCGCAGGTCGGAGACAAAGGGCCAGGTTCCAAAAATGGCGGGATGACCCGGGACGATCAAATTGACATAGACCAAGCCAGCTAAAACTTCAGCCACCTCCTGGACAACGGCCCCGGCCAATGCGGCAGGACTGGTGGCCCCGGCCTGGCCAGCCGCCAACAGCAGCACCGGCATACCCCCACGCACTGCAACCTCCAAACAACGGCAAGCGTCTTGGGCGAACTTTAGGGGCGGCACCACAAAGCAATTTGATTGGCTAACAAAGGGCCGCTCGCGCCACTTATCCTCACCCCCGGCAATGGCATGCAGCATCTCCAGAGAGCGTTCCACATGGTGTGGCTCGACCCAGCTGCTTCCCACATGCTTGCTGGTACCCGAGACAGCGGCATAGCAAGTGTTGAAATCCAGATCGAAAGGATCTTCCATATCCCGTGCCACCACCGAGCGCTGATAAAAATTGATGTGATCCAAGTTGTCGATCAAACGCCCGATGTCGTAGACGTCGCTCAGCGTCGAATCCCGATATTCGTAGGTCTCGCTGTCCACGATGTGCACCGCTGCACCGGCCGAGCCGAAATAGGTCTTCTTGCCCCAGGGCTCCATATCGTGTTTGGGCTTTTGACCGTGCAACACGAACTGGCGGGCCGCCTTTGCAAGTGTATCTTCCACAAGGGCTCTCGGGAAAAGCAGGCGTCCCTCGTCGGTCAGGCTACCGCCCGCCGCCGTTACCATATCAATGCAAGACGGAATGGCTTCGGACAGGCCGATCTGCTCAAGGACATCCAGCGCCGCCCGATGCACCTTGACCACCTCGGCCTCGCTTAACACATGATAGCGTCCCCCTTCGAGGCCGGGCTGCACCGCCCGCTTTTCCTCGGGGATCGGCATGGCCCGCAATTCCCGCCGCGCATCCCGGCCGCCGCGCCGCCGGTTCGATACCTGGGCTTCACCCATTTTCCGTCTCCATCTCGCCCGTTCGCCAAGGTCGCCTCCCCGTCATGTATCCACCATGATTGCCAAGGAGGCGTTAAAAGCAAAACCTCGTATTCGGAACCGACCAAGCCCACGGCTCGACCGTCCCCAATCCGCAGACTCAACCTACGTGCAGACGCTCCATAAAGTTTCACTAATGCGACCAAAAATTAATCTATAACGTCAACTCAAAGGCCTCATAGTCGCTTTATCGGGCTCTTGCGAGTGCTTCAATCCGCTCTATGGACAGATGGTGCGCCAAATGATCCGCCCAAAGATCCAGCACGGCCTCAACCTGGGCATCGAAAACCAGGCCGCTTTCTTCCCGGTCTTTGAGAAGGGACAAATAGAAATGCCGAAAGGTATCGCTCTGAAAAAGGCCATGAAGATAACAGCCTTGTATCTTTCCATCCGCCGAGATGGCGCCCTCTTCCTTGTCGTCGATCTGCAAAAAAGGCCGCTGGCGATCACCACCCGTGGTGATGCCCACATGCATTTCGTAGCCCTGGATCGGATGGTTCCCCAAATTGTCCTTGCCGGTGACTTCCACAAGTTTTTTCTCGCCGCCCAGAACCGTATCCAGGTCCAATAAACCAAGCCCCCTCATTTCACCCGGTGGCCCTTCAATACCGTCCGGATCGACGATGGTTGTGCCCAGCATTTGGTAACCGCCGCATATGCCCAAAACCATGCCCCCTCGTCGCAGATGGGCTTTTAGGTCTATGTCCCAACCTTGCGCATAGAAAAACCGCAAGTCTGCCATCGTGGCTTTGGACCCGGGCAGGATCACCAGGTCGGCGTCCCCGGGCAGTGCTTGCCCAGCCTTGATGAAGTCCAACTGCACATCAGCCTCGGCCATCAGGGGGTCGAAATCATCGAAGTTGGCGATCCGCGCCAAAGCCGGCACGGCAATACGGATAGGGGCGTCAGGAGAGACCGGCCGTTGGTGATCCATTGCCACTGCGTCTTCGGCCGGTAAGCGTCGCGCCGCATCGAAGTGGGGAACCGTTCCCAGCGGCTCGAACCCGGATTTTTCCTGAATGATCCGCACCCCTTCGTCAAAAAGGGTCAAGTCACCGCGAAATTTATTGATGATGAAGCCCTTGATCCGCTCTCGTTCCGACGGGGGCAACAAGGCTGCAGTGCCCACCAAACTGGCAATCACGCCGCCCCGATCGATGTCGCCCACCAGGATCACTGGCACAGACATGGCTTCGGCAAAGCCCATGTTAGCGATGTCACCAGCCCGAAGATTGACCTCCGCCGGACTGCCCGCCCCTTCCACCAGTACTAAATCCGCCTCCGCGGCAAGTCTCTCAAAAGACTCTGCCACGAAAGGCATCAGGTTGGGTTTTTCCCGGCCATAGTCGCGTGCCTGAAAGGTCCCATGAATCCGCCCCTGTACGATGACTTGGGACCCGACCTCGCTTTGCGGCTTCAAGAGCACGGGGTTCATATCCGTGGTGAGAGGAACACCGCAAGCGCGGGCCTGGAGGGCCTGAGCCCGGCCCACCTCGCCGCCGTCGACCGTGACCGCCGCGTTGTTGGACATGTTTTGCGGCTTAAAAGGCCGAACCTTCAGTCCGCGCCGGGCGAAGATTCGGCAGAGCCCCGCTAGGAGTAGGGACTTGCCAACGTCCGAACCGGTTCCCTGGAGCATGATCGCGGGGGTCTTTAGCTGGGCCATCCGACTTGCTCCCTTGGCAAAACGTCAAGAGTTCCTTAAAGGCTGGGCTTTGCGCCAAATTATTGGCCGAAACTGCCAAAATCCGCCAAAAATCATACGCCTAAGCTCCGCCGGTTCAGCGAACCTTAATGCCTTATGCGCATCCTTTCCCCATCGGTCAAGAAAAGCTCTTTACCGGCCACCGCAACAACAGCCCACCAAAAGGCTCCCAAAAAGCCCCGACACCACAGGCCCCATGAATAGCCGCGCCCTTACCCAGTCAACAGCCTTTCCTTATCTCATGCTGGTCATGATCTGGCTTCTGCTGCACGGCCTCTTGATGTTCTATCACCAATCTCCGGTCCTGGACGGCAAGCTGATCGATACGGATAGCTACATGCGCCTGGTTCGGGTTGGCGAGCTCCTCAGCGGCGGAGGATGGTATGACGGACTTATTGAACGCAGCAACGCGCCCTATGGCGAGATCCTGCACTGGACCCGGCCGTTCGACATCGTCCTCGTAGCCTTCACCGCCCTTCTTGCGCCCCTTTTGGGATGGCAGGAGGGTCTTTTCTGGGCAGGTGCCTTGATTTCACCCCTTCTCCAGTTGGCCACAGCCCTGGTCTTTATTTGGGCTCTCAGCCCCCTGCTTGGCCCAAAACGCTGGATTTTCCCCCTGGTGGCCCTTTTTCTCCAACCGGCGGCCCTGCCCTATTTTCTCTTGGGCCGAGCGGACCATCATAGCCTCCTCATGCTGGTCTTCATCCTCACCGCCGGCTTTATCTTTCGGGCCATGCTAAATCATCAGAATAAACGGGCAGCTTTTTGTGGTGGGGCCGCGGCCGGATTTGGCGTGTGGATGGCGCCCGAGCTTCTACTCACCACCTTAGCCTGCTTAACCGCACTGGGCCTGGCTTGGGTCATGGATCATCAAAAGCGGCGCGATCAGAATGGCGCCTTTGCCATCGGCTTCATGGTTTTGGTGACGCTTGGTTTTTTGTGTGAGCATCCAATTCACGCCTTGGACCGAGTCTTTTATGATCAGCTCTCCAAACCCCATTTCCAGATCGCCACCTGGCTGATCATCTTTTGGACGATTGTGACCCTGATCGACAAATATACCAACCGCCCCCACTCGACATTCGGTCGCTTTGGCCTCTTGGCGGGATTTGGCGCCCTATCCGGGGCTGCTGTGATCTTGCAGTTTCCCCACATGGTCACGGGGCCCATGGCTGAGGTGGACCCTCGTGTCACCGCAATCTGGCTGGATAAAGTCACCGAAATGCGCGCCGTCTTGCCGACGACAATGAAATCCGCAGGTGAGTTCATTTATTACTTCGGTCTGGGCCTGATTGCCGTGCCTTTCCTGTTATGGCTCATTGTATCTGAACGCAAATCGGAAAACTGGCTTTGTTGGTGTTTTATGCTAGCAGCCATTGTCATCTATTGGCCCTTGTCCATCGCCCATGTACGCCTGGCTCCCTATTCGGAAACCCTTTTTGTCATGGCCGTCGCCTTGTTGTTGGACCGCCTATTCGACTGGGCCGAGACCATGGATAAGCCCCTTCGGCGCACCTTGATCAGGGGCCTGAGCCTTTATGTCCTGATCGGCGGATCGATTGGATTAGGCAATCTTTTAATGTCAATGGGAAGCGGCCAAGCGGTACTGGCCAAAACCAGCAATCCGGCCCAACGTTGTGACATTTCTCAAATGGCCAGCTTTTTGAACCAGCTGCCCAATGAAGGGCCCACTCAATCGGCAACTGTCCTCGCTTTTATCGACTTTGGCCCCGAGCTTTTATACCGCAGCCGACATCAAGTTTTAGCGACGCCTTACCATCGCAATGGGGATGGCATTTTTGACAGTCATGCAATCTTGTCTAACGAAGACTTGAACGAAGCACAGCGCCTCGCGGCAGAGAGAGAGGTCGATTACATCCTGCTCTGTCCAACCTCCGCCGAGCGCTTTTTCTTTTCCAACGCCAAAAGCCGAAGCCGCCTCTATGACCGCCTCCGGGACCAAAATCCGCCGCCATGGCTAGACGCAATGCAACTGCCGGATGGCCTTGCCAACGCGTTTTTGCTATATGAGCGCAGAGAGAGCAATCAGGAGGCCGCGAGGGACCAAAACGTTATGAACCTTGCTTTATCGGGCGAACAAAACCGAAAGTGATCAGACACTCACCTCACACCGGCGCGTCCAAAACCATGGTCCAGTTTTTTCGATTTTCGATCGTCGGGACGATTGGGTTTGTCATCGACGTGGCCATCCTATTGGCACTGCTCGAGGGCAGTGATCTGGGTTATTATTGGGGGCGATTGCTGTCCTTTATCGCCGCCGCAACGGTGACCTGGGCGCTCAATCGCTCTTTCACCTTCGAGCGCAATCCTGACGCCCACCGCGTTTCCCAATGGGCCCGCTTCATCGCCGTAAATTCCATCGGCGGCGTAATCAACTACGGTATTTATTCCCTTTTCGTGACCTTTAGCCTCTTGGCGCAAGAATGGCCGATCTTGGCCGTTGCCGCCGGCTCCATCGCCGGATTGGCCTTCAATTTTCAGGCCTCGCGCCGTTTGGTCTTTCAGCAGCGATAGAAAAGTCCGGGGTCAATGCCGGCTGTAAATTTGGCATCCCCGGCTCGCCAAAATTGAAATCAAATCTTCGCCTGTCCAAATTCCCTGGATCCTCAAGAAAAACCACCCCAAGATCCGCCGGCGCCTCACGACCCAAGATCAAGGGAGAGAACAGATTTTGCATGGGCACCCCATGCCCATCATAACCGCCGTCGCGGCCCGGCACCTTAATGGCAAACATCGACGAATAGGAGGCTACTAAATCGTTGTGAGACGGCGAGTAAATGCTATCCACCGGATCTCTAAGTGTTATGCGGGAGCCATGATCTCCCTGAATCAAAACAATAGTGTCATCCCACAGGCCAGCACGCTTCAAGCTGAAAAATACCCTTTCAAGTTGCATTCGAACACACTGTACTTGCATCATATAGCTCCGAGTGGCTTCGACTCGATATGCAAGCGTACCCGCCGAATAGAGATCACTGTGCCCCAAACGGCGGCTCGTCCAATCTGCGGTATCTGGCTTAACTTGACAATCTTCTGTCAGAAAATAGGGCGCGTGCGGCAACAGGATATGCGCAAAATGAAACTGCCCCGGTCCGGCATTCATTATTTGCCGATTGAGACGATCGAATACCTCCGGACCTTCTAAACTATAATAGATGAACTGCCGATCATCCCAACGGGGCAGAAAGTCAAGACCGAACCGACCTAAAAGGGACCGCACAGATTCATAGCTTTTAACCAAGAAAGGATATAGAAACGTCCTTGTCAAAAAACTCCCCGTGATTTCTTTGACCATTTGGGTTAGTGGCAATCCCAGCCGCTTGAGAGAGCCGATGCTGGAAGAGGGATAGGTTTCACACTGGGTTGTCGTCCATTCCCGCCCATGACAAAAATCCATATGGTTCGATTGCAGAATGCGCAGTGCGTAACCCGCCTCCGCAAGACGCTCAAAATAGAGATTTTCGATCAACACCCATTTTCGCCCATCATGATGCAGGTGCCGATTACCGGTCGATTGCGACTCGCCATTATAAAGATTGGCAAGAGCGTTATGGGTCATAAAGTATTGACTATACGCGCCACCATAGACCTGAAACTGGTGAACTGAAAAAAAGCGTTCCAAATCATTTCTGACTTGGATGCTCTCGATACCTTCATCCAAAAAGCCATCTAGGCCCAAAAAACCGTCCAGAACCAAATGAACAATAAGAGGACGATCCCCACTATGCATAAACGCCGCATTGGTATCATTAAGCGACGAAGCCCGTACCTCAAATGACGCTTTTTCCCAGCTGCCATGCGTTACCGGAGCCAAAAAACTTGATAGGGCTACCACCCCAAAAAAGGCAAGACCAACTCGACCGATTGCATCACGTAAAAGCAAAGGTAAAGCAAAAGCAACCCAAGCACCCGTCACAAGCATGGCCAAAATTCTAATGTCGTGACCCGACGCAAAAATGTAGTTATTTAGCTTTTCCAAAAATTGATAATGAAAATCGAGCACTACGACGGTAAGGCATGCAAATATAGCAGCTCTTGCCATCGCAGACCTTACGACATTCATGACACCGCCGATAGTAAGACCGATGAATCCCATAATCAAAAGGACCCAGAGGCTCTCCGAGTCGGTGAGGCTGAACCCGTGATGCTTAAGATAGACCGATACACCTGCCGATAGAGCTAGTACCGGCGATAATAGCAACCCAAGACGCTCCAATGAACCAATTCGATACTTAATGATCCGAAGCCTCCCCCATCAAATCGGGCCAACGATCTTCCTGATAAAAGAGGGGGGTCATGAAGGATTGCGCTCCGCTTTCAATAAAATTATCACTCTCGAGAGCATAGACCTCTGGGGTGGGTGACATCTCCTCGACGTCAACTGAGGAAAAGTTAGAATTGAAAAAACGGTCAAAGAGGCGATTAATCGGCAAGGCTCGGTCTACCACTCCAGCCGACAGACCCGGCGCCCGCACTGCGAACAGGGTTGAGTAATTCAACAATACCTCATTTTTCGAAAGGCTTTCGAAGTTCTCAATGCTCGGAGTACGAACACCTATTCTTGAGCCATGATCCCCATGAAAGATAACAATAGAATTCGCCCATAGTTCATTTTTCTCAAGTCTCGAAATTAGCTGATCAACCCACTGGTAGACACAACTCACCTGCCCGTAAAAAAGGGACGGAGCCAATCGACTCCACTGCGACTTTTTCTCGATCCCCATTCGGCCAGCGATGAAGCGGGTTCCCAGATGTATCCAGCGATCCGGGTCTATCAATTGGCACTGCGAATCTACGGTATAGGGATGATGAGGTAACAGCAGGTGGGCATAATAATAGTCACCCGGCCGGGCATCCTTGAGGGCATTGTCGAGTTTTTCTAGAGTGGATAAAGCTGAGATCGATACCGTATGAAAAACCTCCGGGCGCCAAAACGGCAGAGTGACCCCAAATTTCCTCACCGCGGTCTGCACCTTCCAATAGGCGGCGCGAAATCGAAGGATAACCTGAGAATTGTCCAAGAAAAGATTCCAAATCGCAAAAATGCGATTTGACAAGGAAAGGTTCCCTCCCCGCAACGCTGACAAACTCATGGCCTTGGTGGTGTCGCACTCTAGAGAGTCACGGGGCTGGCTATAACACAGATCTAGGTAGTCGTTTTGAAAGATATATAGTCGATAACCGCGCTGCCGCAGCCCGTCTAAAAAGGCCACTTTGGTCATTCGATAACGTCCAAAGGATTCGCTGGGCTCAATAAACTCAGAACCACGGTAATCATGGCGAAAGTTGAACATATGGCTAAGGGTCATTGCCGTCTTGGCGTACTGGCTATAGGCCTTGGGAAAAAGGGTAAATCCCCTGTCTTGATAAAAGGACTCAAGGCTATTGCGGAGGCTCACCGCTTCCGCATCTCTTCTCGATAGTCCGTCAAGCCCGATGTGTTCGTCAAAAACAATATGCAAAATTGGTGGGAGCGATGCGCTTGTGCCTAAGATGGGTTTGGTGTTGGGCCCCGCTGCATCGGATCTGAAAGTCACCTCGAATACCGCTAGTGCAAAGGTCGTTGCTGTCATGGTAGCGACCATGCAAGTCAAAACCGTCCAAAGCCTTTCCCCAATGCCGACAACAAAAATGGCGACCGTGGCCATCACCAAGATCACACCGGCCCATTCCGATCTGAATAGCTCGAATTCCAAATCCAGATAAAAAACGACCAGCGCCAATAGCACAAGGTTGCGCACACCTAAGCTGGAACGCCGTACCAGATGAGCAATGAGAATTCCGGCAACTATCAATGCCACGGCGATCAAGGCCGTAGCCGGTGCAAAAAAAGGATAATCGATAACCCGGGTGAAATTGAGAAAGGGCCCGACGAGGAGCAGCGGGAAAATCAGGAAAATAGCATTTTTGCCAAATAAAGACCTAAGGAACGGTGTCCGTTTGTTTGATTCCTCGCTAATGGACATGACAGATAAACAGCCCTTACTGCGGCACCAAGACGACCAAACTGGAAAGACTACAGATATCTGCCTAAGTTTTATTCTTTACCGACGGGATCACTCGGTCCCGAGGCGGAGCGGGAGAAAAACGCTTTAAAGCGCTGCCAATAGAGTTTGCAGATCACTACGGCACCGGCCACACCGCCCAAAATAATTTGCAAAAACATCGCGCCGGTGCCCGGATCCAAATAAGCAAGGGCCGGCGTGGAAAAATCCAGGGCAAATGCAAATGTCAAAGCAAACAGAAAAATTGAAGAAAATTTCATGATAATCAACCCGTTCGATGAGATGTCCAAAGATCTCATTTCTTTGTTAACCGACGGTTAGCCACCAGCTTTTTGGCCGGCGATTTGATCAATCAATTTTCTCTGCTGGTGTTATTGAGAATTCCGCGTCCGTAGGCCCAAGACACTTAAGAAGAAGCTCGAAAAGAGCGTTTGAATTCCCAAAACCAAGGCGGTGACCGCCGGAATAACCATGCGCAGTGATTGAGCCGGATCCAGATTGCCGAAAGAACCGCGTCCCCAGGCCTGCAAAGCAAAGGCCGAGATTAAAATCCCCATGGTCAAAAGGCCTAAGCCAATGAGCAAACCCACCTCCATAGAAAACAAATCCGTAAAACGGGTTAGCCGGGGATCCTCGGGCAACAGCTTCGCATTGATGGCATAGACCTTCGTGAATACAGCAAAAGCAACTGCCTGATACCCACAAATCAAAGCAGCGGCACAATAGACTAAGGTATTGACGTCAAAGTTTAAGCTTCCCAGCAACTGGGGCCCGGAAAGGAGCCACATCATAGAGCCAAGGCCTACAGCCATTAATAAAAGACCCGGGTACAAGAACAGCCATCTAGGACTAAAAAGAAGCAAAAACCGCAAATGCCGCCAGCCGTCACGCCAACTCCGCAGATGGGGCGGGCGGCTGCGTCCATCGGGCGAAAGAGTGGTCGGCACCTCCGCGATACTTAGGCTTTGCAAGCTGGCCTTGACTACCATTTCGCTGGCGAATTCCATTCCTGTTGTATTCAGGCCCAGTTCCATAACGGCCTGGCGATCAAAGCCTCGCAAGCCACAATGAAAATCCCCAATGGGCACCCGAAAAAATAGCCGGCCGATTCCAGATAGCACTGGGTTTCCCAGATATCGATGCAATGGGGGCATGGCGCCGGGTGCAATTCCACCTTGGAAACGATTTCCCATCACGAGATGATGGCCTTCACGCAACTTCGAAAGAAATACCTCTAAGCTCTCAAAATCATAACTGTTATCGGCATCGCCCATAATAATAAAACGCCCATGAGCTTGCTCCAAACCTCCCATGAGTGCTGCACCATACCCCTTTTGTTCAACCCGAATAACGCGCGCACCTTTGGCTTCAGCAATTTGAATGGATCCGTCGTGGCTTCCATTATCCGCAATCAGCACCTCGCCATTGATCGCGCTGACTTGCAAAAACTCCAACGCCTTGTCGATGCAAATGCCAATGGTCTCCGCCTCGTTTAGGCATGGCATCAGGATCGTTAACTCGCAATCAGCGGTTACCGCTTCCCGATTATCTTTGACAAGTTCGAGCAACGCCCTACCTCGAATTAGTTTTGCCGACAGGCCAAAAACAAACTACCCGGTCTCAATGCTTGACGCAATTTGGTGAAGATCCGGTAATAAGCTGACTCTCTATCAAAAAATTCGGGACATTATCCGGGGGCATGATTTCACCAAACGACCTGCCACATATTTTTGACTATCGAAATAAAGTGGATATTCCTAATGAT
>JBCCHN010000088.1:0-20556 GCA_039028695.1 Pseudomonadota bacterium | reverse complement strand
TAATTGCGAACCAGAGGCGCGGTCAGTCCGCGGGCGCCGGTCTTGCGCAAGGCTTCGCGCTTGAACCGATAAAGTTCAGCCGGGCGGCCGCCGGTCCCGTCAGCAAAGCATCATTCATATCTATATGATCCATTTCAATTATGTATTGGCGATCTCCACCCAAGATGCCCTATATGGCACAGGAAGATACCCCATTCCCGATAGCTCTTTTGAATAGATAGTGGAGAGAGGCGATGAGCCCAAACAATCAGGCCGTTGAGATAAACGGGCGACGGTACAAATGGCCTAGCGCGCCAGTGGTTGTGGTCTGCATCGACGGATCCGAGCCGGATTATATCGAAAAAGCCGTGGCCGCAGGAAAAATGCCCTACACGGCGGAAATGCTCAAAAAAGGCGCCGATCTTAGAGCGGACTGCGTCATCCCTTCCTTTACCAATCCCAATAACCTTTCCATCGTGACCGGGGCACCGCCTGCCGTACACGGGATCTGCGGGAACTTTTTCTACGATATGGAAGCGGATTCCGAGGTGATGATGAACGAGCCCCGCTTTTTGCGGGCCAGCACCATCTTCGCCAAGTTCCACGAGGCTGGCGCTAAAGTGGCCGTCGTGACCGCAAAGGATAAGCTACGGCGTCTCCTAGGGGATGGCCTCGATTACAGCCGCGGGAGAGCCATCTGTTTTTCATCGGAAAAGGCCAATGAAACCACCATGGCGGAAAACGGCATCGATAACGCCCAGGCCTTTGTGGGGCGGGACATACCCTCTGTCTATTCAGCGGACCTCAGCGAATTCATCTTCGATGCAGGGGTCAAATTAATGGCGGCCGAGCGGCCCGATCTGATGTACCTCTCCACCACCGATTACGTACAGCACAAGCACGCACCAGGTACTGAGGCAGCCAACTCCTTCTATGCTATGATGGATAGCTATTGGCAAAAGCTTGACGAAATGGGGGCGATTGTCGCTTTGACTGCCGACCATGGCATGACGGCTATGCATGATGCCGAAGGCGATCCGGACGTCATCTATCTGCAGGACGTCATGGATCAGTTTCTTGCGGGTGGCAAGGCCCGGGTTATCTTGCCCATCACGGATCCTTACGTGGTGCATCACGGCGCTCTGGGCGGCTTTGCGACGATTTATTTGCCCGATGGGGCTGACTGCGACCAGGTTTGTCGGCAATTGGAAGCGGTGCCTGGCATCGACGAGGCCCTACCCAAAACCCAAGGCTGCCAGCGCTTTAGCCTCCCTGAGGACCGGGTGGGCGATGTCATCGTGATCGCCGGGGCCCATAAAGCCCTGGGCAGCACACCGGCCAAGCACGACCTCTCGGGCCTAACCGAACCTTTGCGCTCTCACGGCGGTGTTACGACGCAAAGGGTGCCGCTGCTGGTCAACCGGCCAGTTTCTGGCCTGGCCCCTGACCACAGCTTACGCAACTTCGATATTTTTGCCGTGGCCCTGAACCACGCTGCCTGACTTTTAGGAGACAACCATGGACGCTCCCGTCAACGTGCGCCACGAGACCATGCGCATCGCGGGCAAAAAAGTCGATACGGATGCCCGGATCGATGTGATGAACCCCTATGACAACTCCTTGGTCGGCACGGTGCCGCGGGCAACGGCCGCCCATGTACGCGAAGCTTTCGACATTGCGGCCGGCTATCGCTCCAAGCTGACCCGCTACGAGCGCCAACGCATTCTCATGCGTACAGCCGAGATCATCATTGAGCGCAAGGACGAGATTTCCGATCTAATCACCGCTGAATTGGGCATCTCGAAAAAAGACTCCCTCTACGAATGCGGTCGGGCCTTTGACGTCTTCCATCTCTGCGGCCAGCTGTGCATCAACGATGATGGCGAGGCTTTTTCTTGTGACCTGACGCCCCATGGGCAAAAGCGGCGTATCTTTACCATGCGCGAGCCCTTGGAGGCCATCAGCGCGATCACGCCCTTTAATCACCCCTTGAACATGGTCGCCCACAAGGTGGCTCCCTCCATCGCCACCAATAACTGTATGGTCTTAAAGCCGGCGGAAGCCACGCCCCTGACGGCACTGGTCTTGGCGGACATCCTCTACGAGGCGGGCCTGCCGCCGGAGATGTATTCGGTGATCACCGCCGAGCCGCGAGACTTGGAAGACGAGATCATTACAAATCCCCACATCTCCCTCTTGACCTTCACCGGCGGTGTGCCAGCGGGCAAGTATATTGCCGACAAGCTAGGCTATCGCCGGGGCGTGCTGGAGCTGGGCGGCAATGCGCCGCTGATCGTGCTGGAAGACGCTGACTTGGACCGGGCCGCGACCATGGCGGTCGCCGGTGCCACGAAAAACTCGGGCCAACGCTGCACGGCGGTGAAGCGCATTTTGGTCCTGGACGAGGTGGCGGACGATTTCGTGCCCCGGGTCGTGGAAAAAGCCAAAAAACTCAAATACGGCAATCCCATGGATCCGGAGACCGATATCGGCACCGTGGTTAACGAAGAGGCCGCCAAGCTCTTCCAGCGCCGGGTCGTTGACGCGGTGGAAGACGGGGCCGAGTTGCTCCACGGCAACAATCGGGAAGGCGCGGTATTCCCGCCGACCGTTGTGGATCACGTGAAGTTCGACAGCGAATTGGTGCGCGAGGAAACCTTTGGACCGGCCATCCCCGTGATCCGCTGCAAAGACCTGGACAATGTCATTCATATCGCCAATTCGACCGCCTTTGGCCTGTCCTCGGGCGTGTGCAGTGACAACTGGAAGCATATCAACCGGATCATCCACGAGCTGCGCACCGGCACCGTGAACGTTTGGGAGGTGCCCGGCTATCGTACCGAAATGTCACCTTTCGGCGGGATCAAGGACTCGGGTCTGGGCTACAAGGAAGGCGTGGTCGAAGCCATGAAGAGCTACACCAACGTCAAGACTTTCTCCTTGCCCTGGGGGCTGTAAGGCCCCATCTACCTCTACGCAGATTCCCTGATCGGGCGGCCGCTTTGCAGGCTTGACGGCAAAGCAGCCGCCCGATTAGTTTGCGCGCACCATAGATTTTCACAGCGTCCAAAAGCGAGTTCCCATGGCCGATCATCACGCCGCCCTGATTTACACAATGGTTCTGGTTTCCGCCGCCGACCGCGACATGACGGACGCGGAACTACAGACCATCGGCGATACGGTGCGGCATCTGCCCATCTTTGAGGACTATGACCTAAGCAAATTGACCGGCACGGCACAGGAATGCGCCATGATGCTGAATCAAGAAGAAGGCTTTGAAAAGGTCATGGATGTGATCGTTTCGTCCCTACCCGGCAAATTGGGTGAGACATGCTATGCCCTGGCCTGTGACGTGGCCGCCGCCGACGGGGTGGTCAGCCAGGAAGAAATTCAGTTGCTGGCGGCGATCCGCCAACGCCTGCAGGTGGGGCGCCTGCCCGCGGCTGCAATCGAGCGGGGCGCGAGAGCCCGCTACACAACACTCTAAGAAATTTTTCCTACATTCGATTAAAAGCATGAGCTGGCCCGGAAAACCCGCCAGGATATTCCCCATGTTCGGCTTGGCAGCAGTCAAGGCAATTGGCTGCTAACATCTTGTTTTAACTATGTTTTAAGTTGCCAGTCCTAAAATTGACCCGCAAACTAGGGAGGTAGTCTGAACAGAGACCGGAGGAAATTATGGCAAGGAGTGCCATCGATCTTCAGCTCAAGGACTATCGGCTCACCACGGCGGATATTCTTTATCGATTGCCCGATCACCAAACGCTTTTGCAAAGCTATATTTGGCAGGATTACGATCTGGCGCCCCACTTTCCCGAACTCCATAAGTTCTTGGAATTTTGGGAAAAAAATCTAGACGGGCCGCTTTATTCCGTTACCGTCGCCAGTCACGAAATCATCAAGGCGCCCACGTTGCGCAACTGTGACGGCCTATTCACCCTGCAATAGGCGGAACAAAAGGGCCAAGGTGTGACTCTTCGCCTCAGTTTGCCCAAAACCGGGTTGCGCCGGTCAAAGTAGCCCTTGGCCAAGTGGTCCAGGCTGGATAGTCTCCTCCCGCGGATTTCCAGCTCTTTTGGGGCCTCATGGACAAATTTGCTTTCGCCCATCCTTCCGACCTGAGCGGGTCGGCAACGGCCACGAGTCAACGGCCGGTCGCTCTTTGGCTCTTGGTCTGTTGCGCCATGATATTTGCCATGGCGGTGATCGGCGCCATCACACGCCTGACGGAATCCGGCCTGTCCATTATGGAATGGGCGCCGATTACCGGTACTTTGCCCCCCCTATCCCAGGGAGAGTGGGAACGGATTTTCGCCCTCTATCGGGAAATCCCCGAATACCAAGAAATGAACCTGGGCATGAGCCTGGCGGAGTTTAAAACCATCTTCTGGTGGGAATATATTCATCGCCTATGGGGGCGTTTGATCGGGCTTGTGTTTGCCGTGCCCTTCCTCTGGTTTTGGCTTCGCGGCCGGCTGGCCCCCGGCTTGACGCCGCGCTTGTTTTTTCTCTTGGCCCTGGGCGGACTGCAAGGCCTTTTGGGCTGGTACATGGTCGCCAGCGGTTTTGCCGATAGGGTGGACGTGAGCCAGTACCGCCTAACCGCCCATCTGCTCTTGGCGTTGGTCATCTACGCCTATTGCTTCTGGCTGGCCAGCGGCCTGATTTTGGCGGAAAGGGAGGAAACGGCACCATCGACAGATCAAAAACTAAAACTTTATCTCTATGTTTTGCTGTGTCTTTTGTTCCTCACCCTTGCATCGGGCGGCTTGGTGGCCGGCCTCAACGCCGGTTTGATCTATAATACCTTCCCCCTCATGGACGGGGATTTGTTCCCAGAGGGCTATTGGCAGCTAACCCCTTGGTGGCTCAACCTTTTCGAGAACATCACCGCGGTGCAATTCGATCATCGCGCCTTAGCCGTAACCACCGCAGTCGGCACAGTCGCCCTTTGGATTTGGTCGCGCCGATTGGCCCTGAGCCGGCGCCAGCACCAGGCCATGGCCCTGCTGGCCGGCGTTGTGGTGCTGCAGGTCGCCCTCGGTATCGCCACCTTGCTGCTGGTAGTGCCGATCTGGCTCGGTGCCCTTCACCAGGCCGGGGCCATTGCTTTGCTGACCGCCCTGCTTTGGGCCTTGCAATGTCTTCGCATTAAGACGACTTGACCATGACCTCGCATCCACCCGAAGACGACCTGGCCATTCCCGAAGAACCCCTTCCCATATCCGTTTTGACGGGATTTTTGGGCAGCGGCAAAACCACCCTCCTATCCGCCCTCTTGTCCCATCCGGACATGGAAGAAACCGCCGTTATCGTGAATGAGTTCGGCGAGATCGGCTTGGACCACCTGCTGGTGGAAAAGGTCAGCGAGGACACGGTGCTTTTGAACAGCGGATGTCTGTGCTGCACCGTGCGCAATGATTTGGTTCAGGGCTTGCGCGACCTTTACCGGCGCCGGGTCAAGCGGGAGGTCCCCCCCTTTCGGCGGCTGGTGGTCGAGACCACGGGGCTGGCCGACCCGGCGCCCATTTTGCAAACCTTGATGAGCGATCCTTTTTTAAGCGGCGGCCGCTTTCGCCTGGACGGGGTCATTACAACGGTGGACGGGGTCAACGGTCTGGCCACCCTGGACAGCCAAATCGAATCCGTGAAACAGGCCGCCGTTGCCGACCGGCTGCTCATCACCAAAACCGACCTGCCCGAGGCTGTGGGGCACGAGGCCCTGACCGCCCGCCTGCGCCGGCTCAATCCCAGCGCCCCGGTCCTGAAGGTTAGCCACGGCGAGACCACGCCAGACCAGCTTTTCAACGCGGGCCTTTACGACCCCACCACCAAGACTTTGGACGTGCAGCGCTGGCTGAAGGCTGAGGCTTATGAAAATCAATCCCACGATCATCGCCATGATGCCGACGGGCATGACCCGGCCCACGATGTGAACCGTCACGGGGACTCGGTGCGGGCCTTTTGCCTGAGCTATGATCAGCCGCTGGTGTGGGACCGCCTGGTGAGCTGGGTGGAGATGCTGACCACCCTCTATGGGGAACGCATCTTGCGCATCAAGGGCCTGTTGAGCGTCACCGAAAGCGAACTGCCCATCGTCATCCATGGCGTCCAGCATGTCTTTCACCCGCCGGTTCAACTGGACGCCTGGCCGGGCGAGGAACGGCGCTCGCACCTGGTTTTTATCACCCGTGATTTGGATCCGGCCATGTTCGAGTCTACGCTGAAGTCATTCAATGAATCCGAGCATAATCCCCTTTAGGCCCCCTTAGGAAAGAGATCAGCCATGAAAGCCGAAGACCTGCGCGCCCTGCAGAGCCCCTTGAAAGACCGCTACAAAGATCAGCCCGAAGCCGCCGTCATCACCATGCACGCAGAGGGGGATTTAAGCGGCGAGGGCGTGACCTGCAAACTGGACACGGGCCGGGCCCTAGTGGAGGCCGGCCTGCACGAGGCGGCCGGCGGCAACGGCCTGACCGCCTGTTCCGGGGATATGCTGCTGGAGGCCTTGGTGGCCTGCGCCGGGGTTACCCTGCGGGCCGTGGCCGCGGCGCTGGAGGTTCCCATCACCGGCGGCAAGGTGCGGGCCGAGGGGGATCTGGATTTTCGCGGCACCCTGGCCGTGGATCGGGAGGCGCCCGTGGGCTTTCGCGACATCCGTCTCACCTTCGACTTGGAGGGCGAAGCGAGCCCGGAGCAAATCGCCACGCTGACCAAACTGACAGAGCGCTATTGCGTGGTCTATCAGACCATCAAAGCGAGCCCCCCGATGGCCGTTGACATGAGGGTAGGATAAGGCGCTAAATCGTCATTTCCTTTTCTCGTGCAAAGGCAAACCACCATGGTCAAAGCGGTTCACATCAAATCCGAATTAGAAGGCTTGCCGGTGCTGCGAGGCCGTAGCCCGGAAACCACGGCGGAAGAGGCCAGGGCGTCCTTCACCACCTTGGCGGATTTTCGCGACGGTGGGATTTTTGCCGGCAGTTTTGAGGGTCAGTCCCCTTGGGAGCGGCACCAAAAGGGCGACGAGATCGTGCAGGTGCTGGAGGGCGCTGCCGAGCTTACGATCCTCACCAATGACGGCCCGGAAGTGCTCGAACTCAAGGCGGGCATGATGACCGTGGTACCGCAAGGCTGTTGGCACCGCTTTTGCGCCCCTGAGGGAGTCACGGTCATGACCGCAACGCCCCAACCGACAGACCACTCGACGGCGGATGATCCCCGCCTAGCCGCGGCATGGGATCACCATGAGGGCCGCCGGGCCTAGCCGGGCCGCTAAGGGATGCCCCAAGGCCTCTCACCACCCTGCGCCAGTCGCCCGGCCACGCCGGACGATATTCCCCATTTGGCCCACTTTCAGGTCATGGCGGGCGACGGTCATATGGAGGCGCTCTATCACGACCTGGTTCCGGGCAAGAGCGTGACCGAACTGGTTGCCAGGCGCTTTTCCTTCGAAGGCTCCACCAAGTCTTACCGCCATTGCCATGTCGCGGAGCTCGGCGACCGCGTGGTCGGTGGCCTGCATTGTCACCCCTTCGACGCCATGGCAAACGACCCTTCGGACCCGCTGGTCCCCGAGGAACGCTTTGCGGTCGTGGAAGCCTTTGACCACTTGGACTTTGCCGCCGTTGGCACCTTCCACATTAACGTCGTGGCAGTCTACCCTGAGTTTCAGGGACAGGGAATCGGCACCTTCCTGATCAAGGCGGCAATCACCCAGGCCCAAAGCCAAGGCTTTACCAAAGCAAGCCTGGCGGTGTTTGAAGAAAACGCGGGAGCCCTCCGCCTCTACCAACGCCATGGCTTCAAAGAAGCCGCCCGCCACCCGGGCAGCCGACACCCCATGGTCAAGTACGACGGCGATTTGTTGATGATGGTAGCGAGGGATTAGGAAAGTAATATGTCCGGTTAATTTAGTTTCGATCAAGGGTCGTAGCTAGAAAGAGCCTTACTTATGGTAATATGAAAAAGAACCGCACCGTCCGACACCTCAGAGATATTGAAAAAAGCGCAGTATTGCGATTACTGGAGCCTGACATCCCGCTGAAGAGGAAGATTCTCCAACAGCTGGAAGGGGCAAAGGTTCGGCCCGTGAATTCGGATGAATCCATTATCGAATTTATTTTAAAAGATTATTGGCGCCCGACGGACATTGGACAACAGGTTTGGCCGGTCGAAGGAGTCATTCGCAAACCAAATGATGAGACGGTTTTTGTGCTCTTATTTTTGGACCCCTATGACCATTTGTTCGAATTGGAATTTTATGGGTTTGAAAACTTCGATGTTACAAAATCGGACATCGCCGCTATGAAATTGATTTATTGAGTACATTGGTGGCTTTTTCCGACAATTAGTTTGAACCTTCCATTGATGGGAATGCGGGTGGTTAAATTCGCGGCAGAAAGCCTCACACCCCTAACCACTCCCTTTGCCACCGCGGCAAGGCGAAGGCGGCTTGGTGGATGTCCGGATTGTAGTGGCGGCCGTAGTGGTCGGTGACTGGGTGGCGCAGGGTCTGGCCGTCGCGGCTGTAGAGGAAAAAGCCGAAGTCGGCGCCGGGGTAGAGGGGGGTTTTGGTGCGGTAGACCTCCATGTGGGGCAAAAGCTTGGTGCGACGCATGACCGTGACCAGGTTTTCACCCCCGCCCGAGACCTCTTGCAGGAAGCGTCCGCCGTCACGGGTCAGAAAGATGCTGTCGGAGTCCACAATAACACCGGTGGGGGAGACCAGGTCGGTCAGTTGACCGCAAAAATCCTCGGTAAAGAGGACGGCCGAGGGGCCCACGGGTTCGGTCAGGTCCAGAACGATGAGATCAAACGTGCGCCTTTGTGCGCGGGCCTCGGCCACCACATCGGCGGCGTTTTCCACCCGCAGGTCGACCCGTGGATCGTCGTAGTTGCCTTGGAACCCCAAGTATTCGTTGGAGAGCTCGATCACCCGGCGATCAATCTCGGCCATGGTGACGTGGGTTACAAAATCATGCACCAAAGCCTCCCGCAGGGCCCCGCCGTCGCCGCCGCCGATGATGAGGACCGATACCTCTTCCCGCGCCCGGCCCAAAAGGGGGACATGAGTCGCCATCTCGTGGTAAATAAACTCGTCCGCCTGGCTGGCTTGAAGATAGCCGTCTAACACGAGAAGGCGACCGAAGGCTTTATGCTCGTAGATCTCGACGAGTTGGAAGGGGCTTTGCTCCCGATGCAAGAGCTCAAGGTCAAGGGATTGGGCAATGCCCAGGCCATCGTCCCGTTCCTGCCACCAGGTAGCAGGATCCCTTTTCCCCTTGGAGTCACTCATCGGCTTCGATCACCACGATCAGGTCATGGGTGTCTACCCGAGTACCGGTGGCCACGGCCACCTCCCCGACTGTACCCGAAACTTCTGCGTAAACGGCGGTTTCCATCTTCATGGCCTCAATCACAAAGAGGCGGTCGCCCTGTTCCACCTTTTGCCCGGCGGCGGCGAAAATACCCACGATGAGGCCAGGCATGGGCGCGCCCACCTGACCCACTTGGCTTTCGTCGGCCTTGCGGTGGACCTTGCCGGCGGCGGCCATGGCCTGATCCGCCACCTTGACCGTGCGGGGCTGGCCGTTCAGCTCAAAAAAGATGGTACGCTGGCCCTCTTCATCCGGGTCGCTCATGGCCCGATAGCTGACGATAAGGGTTTTGCCCGGATCCAGCTCGATCTCGAACTCCTCGCCCACCTCGGGTCCATAGAAAAACAGGGGCGTGGAGAGAACCGCCGCGTTCCCGTTGCTGCGCCGGTGCTTGGCGTAATCCACAAAAACCTTGGGATACATGAGGTAGGAAGCCAGTTCCTGATCGGTGATCTGGCGGCGCACCTTGCGCTCGGCTTCCTTTTTTTCAGCCGCCAAGTCGGCAGGTGGCAAGACGGTGCCCGGCCGCACCGTGATGGGGTCCGCGCCTTTTAAGACCTTGCGCTGTAAAGCGGCCGGGAAGCCCCCGTAAGGCTGACCCAGGTCGCCCCGGAAAAACTCCACCACCGATTCCGGAAAAGCAATTTCCCGTTTGGGGTCCAGCACGTCTTCGGGCGTTAGGCCACTGGTCACCATGAAGAGGGTCATGTCACCCACCACCTTGGACGTGGGGGTGACTTTTATGATGTCCCCAAAAAGATCATTGACGGCCGCATAGGTTTGCTCCACCTCGGGCCAGTGTTTTTCCAAGCCCATGGAACGGGCCTGTTCGCGCAGGTTGGTGTATTGCCCGCCGGGCATGCCGTGCAGATAAACAGAGGAGGCACCGGCCCGCATGTCACTCTCAAAGGCCAAGTAGTGGCGTCGGGCGCCGTCCCAGTAGGCGTTGATGGCGCGCAGGGATTCCCCATCGATACCCGGATCCCGGGCCTGACCGCGCAGGGATTCGATGATGGCGCCCAGGTTGGGCTGGGAGGTCAGACCGCTCATGGCATCCATAGCGCCGTCCACAGCATCCACACCGGCGTCAATGGCGGCCAGGACCGAGGCGGCGGAAATACCGCTGGTATCGTGGGTATGGAAATGGATGGGCAGGCCGATTTCCTGCTTGAGCGCCGTTACCAACTGGTGAGCAGCAGCCGGTTTGCAGAGGCCGCCCATGTCCTTGATGGCCAGAATGTGAGCACCGGCGGCTTCCAGCTCCTTGGCGAGGGAGATGTAGTATTTCAGGTCGTACTTGTCGGCAGCGGGGTCGCAGAGATCTCCACTGTAACAGATCGCCGCCTCGCAGAGCTTGCCCGATTCCAAGACCGCATCCATGGACAGGCGCATGGAGTCGACCCAATTCAGGGCATCGAAGACCCGGAAGAGATCCACCCCGGCGTCGGCGGCTTGGCGCACGAAGAATTGCACCACATTGTCGGGATAGTTGGTGTAGCCCACCCCGTTGGCGCCGCGCAGCAGCATCTGCAGCAAGATATTGGGAGCCTTCTCACGGAAACCGGCAAGGCGCTCCCAAGGGTCCTCCTTTAAAAAGCGCATGGCCACATCGAAAGTCGCCCCGCCCCAACATTCTAAGGACAAGAGGTTGGGCATGAGCCGAGCATAGTGCGGTGCGACAGCCAGCAGATCATGGCTGCGCATGCGGGTGGCGAGCAGGGACTGGTGGGCATCGCGGAAGGTGGTGTCGGTCAGCAAGACCTGATCTTGTTCCCGCATCCAGGTGGCAAAGCCTTTGGCGCCAAGGCGCTCCAGCCGCTGCCTGCTGCCCTCCGGCGGCTCCTGGTCCGGCAGGGACGGCAAGCTGGGCGTGGGCTGGGGGCCCGGCAGGGGGCGACCCGCCACCTCGGGATTGCCGTTCACCAGAACGTCCCCCAAAAAGGAGAGCAGGCGGGTCGCCCGGTCCCGGCGGGGATAGACCTCGAAGAGCTCCGGCGTCTCGTCGATGAAGCGGGTGGTGGCCTGACCCGCCTGAAAGTCCGGGTGACCGATCACCGATTCTAAGAACCAGAGATTGGTGGCCACGCCGCGAATGCGGAACTCGCGCAAGGCACGGTCCATGCGGGCGATGGCCTCTTCCGCTGTGGGCGCCCAGGCCGTCACCTTTTCCAACAGGGAATCGTAAAAGGGCGTGATCACCGCGCCGGAATAGGCCGTGCCCCCGTCCAAGCGGATGCCGAAGCCGTTGGCGCCCCGATAGGCCGTGATGCGGCCATAGTCGGGGATGAACTTGTTCATGGGGTCTTCGGTGGTGATGCGGCACTGCATGGCATGGCCATTGAGCTGAATGCCCTCTTGCACCGGCACCCCACTTTTCCCATCGCCGATGGCCGCCCCTTGAGCGATACGGATCTGGGCCTTGACGATGTCGACGCCGGTCACCTGCTCGGTCACCGTGTGCTCTACCTGAATGCGGGGATTGACCTCGATGAAGTAGATGGCGCCGCTGTCCATATCCATGAGGAACTCGGCCGTGCCCGCGTTCTTGTAGCCGGCCGCCCGGGCCAAAGACACCGCTGAGGTACAGAGGGCCTGACGCTGATCCCCATCCAGATAGGGGGCGGGGGCCCGTTCCACGACCTTTTGATTGCGGCGTTGCAGAGAGCAATCCCGCTCGAAAAGGTGCACCACGTTGCCGTGGCCGTCGCCCAGAATCTGGACTTCCACGTGGCGCGCCCGGCGCACCAACTTTTCCAGGAACATCTCGTCATTGCCGAAAGCGGCCTTGGCTTCCCGGCGCCCGGCGGCCACTTGCTCATGCAGGTCTTCGGCCTTTTCAATAATGCGCATGCCCCGGCCGCCGCCGCCCCAACTGGCCTTGGCCATGACCGGAAAGCCGATCTTTTCGGCGATGGCCATGGCCTCGTCCGGATCGTAGGGCAGTGGCCCACTGGCCGGCATGACGGCCAAGCCGGCGGATTCGGCCAGATTACGGGCCTCCACCTTGCTACCCAGGCGGCGCATAACCGAAGGATCCGGGCCGATAAAGGTAATGCCCGCCGCTGCACAGGCCTCGGCAAAGTCGGGATTTTCCGAAAGAAAGCCATAGCCGGGGTGGATGGCATCGACCCGGGCCGCCTTGGCAATGCGGATCACATCCTCGATGTCCAGATAGGCCTGCACGGGCTCGCGGCCCCGCCCGACCTGATAGGACTCGTCCGCCTTGAAGCGGTGCAAGGCAAAGCGATCCTCGTGGGAGTATATGGCCACTGTGCGGATGCCCAGCTCGCTGGCCGCCCTCAGCACGCGGATGGCAATCTCGCTTCGATTGGCCACCAGTAGCTTCCGAAACCGCATGCCCCCTACCCCCCTTTACGGTCCGACGTGATTTTTCCGTCGGACGATCCCTAATTCGGGGCTATAAGTGCCTTGAGAGGCCTTGGGAACGCAAGCCTTAAGAAGAACGCGACGACACCGCAACAGTGGAAAAAGGGGATCGCCCATGGGCGTATTGCTGGTTACCGGCGCAAGCCGGGGCATCGGAGCGGAGATTTGCCGCTTGGCGGCGACGCAAGGCTGGGCCGTGGCCCTCAACTACACCCAATCCGCTGAGAAGGCCGAAGCGGTCGCAGAAGCCATCCGCGCAGGCGGCGGCACCGCCATGGCGGTGCAAGCGGACGTGGGCGACGCCGTAGCCGTTGAGGAGATGTTCCGACAGGTGGACGAAGAGCTGGGTCCGGTGACCGCCCTGGTCAACAACGCAGGCATCATGGGTGGCCAGGGACCAGTGGACGAGCTGGACGTAGCCGCCACAACACGTCTCTTCCAAGTCAATGTGCTGGGGCCCTTTCTTTGCGCTTCAAGCGCCATCCGGCGCATGGCCAAAAAGCACGGGGGGCAAGGCGGGGCGATCATCAATATCTCTTCGGCCGCCGCCAAACACGGCGGACCCGGCTCCTATGTGGACTATGCCGCCTCCAAGGGGGCGGTGGACGTCTTCACGGTGGGATTGGCCCGAGAACAGGCGGCCGAGGGCATTCGGGTCAACTGCGTGCGCCCCGGCGCCACCATGACCGAGATGAGCGTGGAATGGGCCGAGGAACACCCGGAATGGCTGGACTGGGTAATGGCTCAGGTGCCCATGAAGCGGCCGGGGGAAATGCACGAGACCGCCAAGGCCGTGCTCTGGCTGCTGTCCAATGAGGCGTCCTACGTCACCGGCGCCATCCTGGACGTCAACGGCGGGTGGGTCAGTCCGTAAAGCCGTTCGGCTTGGAATAATTTTGGTGAGGAAAAAACATGCTCGAGGAAATGCGGCAGCGGACAGAGGGTCTGCAACAGCACTTGCAGGAGGCCGGGATTGATCTGGCGATACTGACAGATGAGGATTCAATTGCCTACTATGGGGGTTTCTGGGGCTACCTGGGCGTAGAGTTCGGGCGGCCAACCTTCATGCTGGTGCCCAAGGACGGTGACCCCATCATCATCACGCCCCTGATGGAATCGGAAATGGCATCAGAAATGACCTGGGTGGAAGATGTGCGCCCCTGGGA
Source organism: Pseudomonadota bacterium (assembly GCA_039028695.1). GTDB lineage: Bacteria > Pseudomonadota > Alphaproteobacteria > Kiloniellales > Kiloniellaceae > JANQKX01. Next base: position 6,644 of record JBCCHN010000088.1, on the reverse strand, counting down.
GGATGCAGGCGAAAACCGCTGGGAGAATGTGCTGGGAAAAGCCCTCGAGCAAGCCGGGTCGAGCGCAGTTTTGGGCTGGGAAAAGCTGAAGGTGGCCCCCCTGGTGCTCTACTTCTTGGAGGAAAGGGTCGGTCGAGCGCGCTTTAAAGACATCACCGCCATCATTGGCCGGATGCGGTTGATTAAGTCCACGGCGGAGCTAGAAATCATGCGCCAAGCGGGCCAGGTGGCCATTGCCATGGTCGAGGCGGGCAAGGCCGTCCTGGGCGAAGGCGTGCCGGAATATGAAGTGGCCTTGGCCATACTGGCCGGGGGTACCCGTAAGGCAGCGGGGTTTCTGACCGATCAGGGATGGGAGAACTTCATCTCACCCACGATCCACAATTTGCAGATTCTCCACTCCGGGCACGACACTTCGAAGGTCCACCGACGCTCCAACGTAAAAGAACTGGCCAAAGGTGACCCGGTTTACATGTGCTTTTGCGGCATGGTGAATTTTAAGCAGTACAAGCTGGGCTTTGACCGGGAGTTTTTCATCAGCTCGGTGACCGGCCCGCAAGCCAACATCTATGAGATCACCGTTGAAGCTCAAATGGCCGCCCTTAATGCCATTCGGCCCGGCGCCATCGCCGAGGAAGTGCATGCCGCAGCCAACGAGGTTTATCTGCAGGCGGGGTTTGAGCCGGGCTATCGCACGGGCCGGGCCATTGGTTGTTCATTCCTGGAACAGCCGGAGATTAAAGAGGGAGACAAAACCAAGCTGCAGACCGGCATGACCTTTGCCATCGACGGGGGTATCACCATCCCCCACAAGTTCGGCGGCCGGGTCGGGGATTCGATCGTAGTGACGGAAGGGGGCTTTGAGTACTTCACCCCCTATTCCAAGGATCTTTGCGTGGTTTAGAGCCCGTTCTACTCCGCAGCGGCACGGTCGGAGCCGGTGGGGATGACCTCGTAGCCCGGCTCCTCGGGTTCGTCGTCCACCATTTCGGCGGGGAAGCCATCGGCCAGGATTGACAAGCCCGTGGCCTCCTCAAGACGCTTTATGATGTTGGGTGACCATTCCCGATCCCCATAGCGGGCTTGGCCGTCCTTGAAAATACTGAGCAGCAGCGGCGAAACCTCCAAGGGCACGTCTGCCCGGTCAGCCACGGATTGGAAGAGGCTCATGTCTTTAACCACCAGGTCCATGGTGAAGTTTATGTCCCGCGAACCATTCAGGATGACCTGGCTTTCGGTCTCATGGACGAAGGAGGTGCCAGAGGAAATGCGGATCGCCTCGAAGGTCGTGTTCAGGTCCATGCCTGCCGCCCGGGCCGTGACCATGGCTTCGCAGAGGGTGATCAGGTTAGCGGTCGCTAGGTAGTTTGTTACGACCTTGAGAACGGAGGCCGAACCCACATCGCCGGTGTGAAGAATGCGCCGGCCCATCGATTTGAGCACAGGCACCGCCCGATCGAAGGTGTCCCGCGAACAACCCGCGAAGATGGAGATGTTGCCGGTGGCCGCACGATGGCATCCACCAGAGACGGGGCAATCGATAGGCTCGGCACCGCGGGCGCGAACCAGCTCGGCCATGCGCTTGACCTCGGCCTCGTCGGTGGTCGACATCTCGGCCCAGATTTTGCCCTCAGACAAACCAGCGAGAATGCCGTCGTCGGCCTCCATCACCGCCGAGCAGGCGGACGGCGACGGCAAGCAGGTGATGATCATATCGCAGGCTCGCGCCATTTCGCGGGGGCTTTCCGCCCAACCAGCGCCTTGGTCCAAGAAAACCTTGGCCGCCGCCGGATCCAAATCCCGCACCGTCAGCTTATAGCCGTTGCGAAGAATGCTGCCGGCCAACTTGCCGCCCACATTACCCAGTCCGATAAAGCCGATCTTCATCTTTTGCCCCTTTTTCCTGGATGCCCGTTTCTTGAATGCTCTTGAGCACAGGGTCGTGTTCCAAAATTCGGCGCCAAGTTAGAGAGTAAGACTCCACCGGCGCAAGAGCCTTTTTTAAGCCGACCGAATTGTCCTCTATAGGGATAGCCTCCGAGCCCAGCTGAATTCCTTGCGAATCGAAAAGCTCGATAACCCGCATGAAATTAAATCGTGTCCGCTTTCTGATCATTCTGACGTAGCATTCAAGAAGGGCTCAAGCCGACGCATTTCACCATGCAGCAATCTTGGAGGTCCTTTGTCCCGAACCGAAGCCACACTTACCGATACCCCGTCTCGTCCGATCGCCGGAATCATCTCGATCGAAATTGGCATGCTGTTTTTCGTTCTTCAGGATGCCATGATGAAGGCGCTTCTGGGTGACTTCACCGTGTGGATGCTGATTTCAGCCCGGGCGTGCGTGGCTCTGTTGGTTTTGGTTCCCACCATCAAGATGTTGGGAGCCCCCCATCGGCTGTTTTCGCCCTTATGGCACCTCCACCTCTTGCGAGCCGGGCTGTTTGCCTTTGGCTTTTCTCTTTTTTACACCGCCTTTCCCTTCATGGGACTGGCCGAGGTGACCACCATCTTTTTCGCCGCGCCCTTGTTCACGGCGATCTTCGCCGTTCTGTTCTTGCGCGAGACCATTGGATGGCAACGGCTGGCCTGCCTGCTGATCGGATTTGCGGGGGTCATTATTGCCATGAACCCCACCGGCGACAGCTTTCAATGGGTCGCCGTACTGCCCCTGATCTGCGCCATTTCCTATGCCCTGTCGCAAATCCTGGCACGACAAATCGGCGAAAAAGACACCACCGTCACTATGGGCCTTTATACCATCGTTTTTGCCGGGATATTGGTGTTACCCATGGGCTATGGGATCAATCAGCTGTTTGACCTGGGTCAGGATTTCCGTCATCTGCGCTGGGATTGGGCCTGGCCAGACCCGTCCAGTCTGGGCTACCTGGCGCTGCTCGGTGTTTTTGGCATGTGCGGCTACATGCTGATCACAAGGGCCTATCAGGTGGCGAGCGCCAGCCTTATTGCGCCCTTCGACTACAGCTACCTACCCTTGGCAGCGACGATGGCCTATTTCGTCTGGAACGAAGTGCCAGGCTGGAACACCATCGTGGGCATGATCCTTATTGTCTGCAGCGGTATCTATTTGGGTTATCGCGAAATCGTCAACGCGCGGAAAAATGCCAGCCTGACCCCAACCGGTGAGACCACTTTTGTACCCGGCGCACCCTCGACGGGGCCCGACTCCGATGCAAATCCCTGAGCGCTGTGCCCTGAGGTATCCGGTTTCAAAAAATTGCCACAGACCCCGGCGAGAGTGATAAAGTCGGCCCATAAAGAGTGGGTTGAATGGCTGGCTTGAACCAGTACGGGGGCGAATGCCATGGGTCGGGCCATGGACCGGGAAGAAGACGTCAAAGAGCACTACCGCCATGACAACCTTCTGGCGGCCATTTCAGATGGCTTGGAGAAGCTTGGGAAATCGCCGAAAACCGTGAAGATTGACGATTTAGCGCCCGTTGACGAGTTCCACATCGGCGGACGCCAGGCCTCGATTCAGTTTTTGTCTCAGCTGGGCCTGTCTTTGGAAAACCATGTTTTGGATATCGGCAGCGGGCTTGGGGGTACCGCCCGTTTCATTGCCAAAACCTATCGGCCCAAGGTCACCGGCATCGATCTGACGCCTGAATTTGTGGAAACCGGCCGGGTGCTGAACGACTGGGTCGGCCTATCCAAACAGATTGAGCTGCTGCAAGGCAGCGCGACCGCCCTACCCTTTGACGACGAAACCTTCGACGCCGCCGTCATGTTGCACGTGGGCATGAACATCGCCGATAAGCCGAGCTTATTCGCCGAGGTTTTCCGCAGCTTACGCCCCGGCGGGGTTTTTGGCATCTATGACGTCATGAAAACCAGTGACAAGCCGCTGGACTATCCCGTGCCGTGGGCGAGCGTGCCCGAAACAAGTTCTCTCGCCGAGCCGGAGGCCTATCGGGTCGCCCTGCTCAATGCGGGATTTGACATGCGGCAAGAACGCAATCGCCTGGATTTCGCTCAAGACTTTCTGGCCAAGATGATTGAAAAGACCAAATCTGCCGGCGGACCGCCGCCCCTTGGCCTGCACATTTTGTTCGGTGATACCGCTGCCACAAAAATCCGGAACATGGTCGCCGGACTGGCGGCCGGAAAAATCGCCCCTGTCGAAATGATCGCCCGCAAGCCACGCTAGGTGAAATTTCTCCAACATGCCACCTCTGGTATAGAATTGCATCGCTTGATCGAAGCGGCCAAAAGGCCATGGCGTGGGAGTTTTATAGTAAAAGAATCAAGGTGTTGTGGTCGGAAGCGTGGGGATCTGATGATGGCCTCGACCGGCCCGATGGGCCGATCCGAGACCCCGTTATCAGTAATTGACGACAAAACGGCCATCCTTGCCGGGCCTTTAGGGCGCTGTCGAGTCCAATGCCTTTATGCCATGTTTTCGAGGCGATTTGGGGTGGCGTTCGCGAAAAGGAGGCGCTATAAGGTGCGCCTTCTCTGCGAGACAGGATTGCGAATAAAGGATAAATCGTCATGGCCGTTCCCAAGTCAAAGATCTCAGCCTCCAGGCGGGGTATGCGCCGGTCTCATCAGCGGTTGAAGCAGCAGAGCTATGTCGAGGACCAGGACTCGGGCGAATTGCGCCGACCGCACCATATCGACCTTGAGACGGGCATGTACCGTGGCCGACAGATCCTGGAGCCCAAGAAGTAGCGATCCATCGCCTCAGACCTGATTTTGTCCATAAAAGTGAATCCAGGTCAGATACTCATTAAATAAGTTTTTCATCGTTTCATCCTTGTAATTCAGGGCAGCCGCTGGCGCTTTGCCCCGAATTTGTGATGGGTCGCGGCCGATTTGGCGCGCATACCTTTGAGCTATCGATCTTACTGCCCTTGAGGCCCCGTCAGACTCGCCTAAACGACCGGTCGGGTGTCGAGCATGGATTTGTGTCGCTTCTGGCCTACCCCCCGATACACTTCCATTCAAAAAAAGAGCCCGGACTGGTTGACCGGTATTGGCAGGGTGCGCAACAACCAGGACCCATGGCGGCAAATAGGTCGTCGAGCGACGGTAAGATCAAAGCTGGATGTGTATATGATCGTCATGGCGCGCCGCCCTGCAGCCTTGGAATCTCACCTTGTCGCTTGAAATGTCGAACCTTTCCTTTAAGTGCGGCTCTAGGAGTATTTTGTCGATTTGAGGGTTTGCGCCGAGCGCGTCGATTAGAAATTTGGTTCGATCCGGTTCTAAATCCAGGTTCCGCCATAGCGGCTGTACGGCTTTGAGGCCCCAGCGTAGAGTGAGCCAACTATCCGGACAGTCCGTCGGGCCCGCTTCGAAGGCTAAATACCCGATCGGCGATTTCGTTTCGCCGGGGAGATAGCCTTTATGATCGCGATAAAAAAATGCCAGATCCACTTTTTCCCCGTCACTATGGGAAAGATGGGGCACCATGGGAAAACCATCTAGAAAAGGAAATCCAGCGTCCAGAATGACGGTTTTGGTCCCGGGATATTCTTGCTCCACACTCTTCGCAACGCTCAAGAGGACGCCTTTCAGTTCGGGTGTCACGTAGTTGCGGTTCAATCCACAGTAAAGCCAAGACTGGACTTCAAGGGGACCGCTTTCCCAACAACCGATCGCGACCCTGCCAAAAAGCGGGGCAACCTGAGTGGCGAGCCCCGTCATCACCAAATAGATTGTTATGAAGGCCCATTTTTGTTTTTTGAAGGCTAGTGAAACCAGCCAAGCCAGCCCACCAATCTGGGTCAGTAAGGTCAGAATAACGACTATCGCAAAATGCCAAGCCTTCCTAAGCGCGGGTACAGAAGTCATCGAAACCGGACACCCCCATGTTCGATGCTCACACTCATTTTCAGATTTAGAAAAGCAAAAGGCTAGGGTGGGCTGTGAGCCCACACGTCTCACTCATATGGATTGGATGGTCTAACATATTTGTTCAATCTCGTTGATGTATTCTAATTTTCATTTTCACCGAGCTTGATCCTCACCACTTCCTCAAAAACGGCCGCATACCTATCTCTTGATGCGTCTTTGAGACTCGCTACCTTGAAATATATACCAATATCTTGTTTGGAAAGATGTTCCTTGACCAGCTTCAGGTACTCTTGCTGGTATTGGTCTGAACGGTAAACTCCTTTGACAAACTTGAGTAAGGTGTCCTGGTTTTCCAAAAATTCGGGCCTTTCTTTTATGCGCAGCTCCATTACCGTTTCAAAGTTCCGAATATCCTCTTCGACTTTCTCCTCCAAAAAATAATTATAATCATCACTACCCGCAATTGTTCCAGTCGTAACTGCAATCGCTACCAAACAGAATAGGATCGCTGTTCTACACATTTTCTATTGACCTGAGAGCAAACGGGATAATTCCGGAGCTTTGCTTCTAGTCATTTCCTTAAAGAGTGCAGACTGACTTTCGCTTAGTTCGTCGAGCCTCTTAAGCGTGGATGGCAACTCTTCAATTTCTCTATGGCTAAAATAGTCTTTGAGAATTGCAATTGATCGATCTTCATATTCGGGAGAATGGTATACTGCCTTTAAGAAAGCCAAAGCCTCCTCTTTGCTGCCAAAATAACTAGTGTACCCCGTCATGGAAAGTTGGACAGACTCGGTTGATTGAATAAGGGAGTGTTTTTG
>JBCCHN010000087.1:0-21388 GCA_039028695.1 Pseudomonadota bacterium | reverse complement strand
GGTGGTCTTTTGGATTTGGTCGCCATAGGCGCGGCCTTGCGGGCTAAGGGCGCCGCCTTGGTGATTGACGCCAGTCAGTCTCTCGGCGCTTTGCACCTGTTGGTGGACGAGGTTCGGCCGGACTTCCTCATTACCGCGGGCTACAAGTGGATGCTATGCCCCTATAGCTTTTCCTATCTCTACGTGGCGCCTCACCGACAGGACGGACGGCCGCTCGAGGAAAATCCGGCGAACCGGAAAGATGGTGAGAACTTCCCGCGTCTTGCCGATTATACGGAAAGCTATGCCGCTGGTGCCCGGCGTTTCGACGCGGGCGAAAGAGCGCATTTTTCCCTATTACCGGCGGCGCGGGTGGTGCTGAAGCAGCTTGATGAGTGGGGCACCGAGGCGATCCAAGCCAGTCTCACCGCACAAACCACTGCCATTGCCGAGGAAGCCGCCGTCCTGGGCCTCAATGCCTTACCCCTTGGCCGGCGAGCCGGTCATTTTATCGGTTTGCGCTTTCCGCCGGATCGCTTTCCCGAGGGTGTGCCGGCGACTCTTACTCAGGCCCTGGCCGAGGCGAAGGTCTATCTCTCCGTCAGGGGCGCAAGCTTACGGGTCACGCCTCATCTCTATAACGGCGATGCGGATCGGCAGCGCCTTTTCCGGATTTTACAGCGAGTGCTTTAAAAACGCTCCTATCAGCGGCCGTCTTCGCCCTTGCCCCGGGGTTGTCCCGCCTTGGCCCGTCCCGATCGCTTTTTGGCAAGGGAACGAACGTTGCTCGCTGGCACCGCGATCGCTTCCACCTCTTTCTCGGCGAAACTTCCCGGCCTTGGCTCGTTACCTTCATGGGATGAGCCAGGGTGGGGCAGCGACAGGGTAAAGGTTGCCCCCTGATCTGGTTCGCTCCTGACAGACAAGTGGCCGCCTAGGGACAGGGCGAGATCCTGAGCGATCGCCAAACCCAAGCCCTTACCACCCGGCGCGGCACGCCCCGGCACCTGATAGTTACGCTGGAAGATGCGTTCTTGTTGATCTAGCGCAATACCGGGCCCTGTGTCCCGGACTTTGAACAGTACTTCTCCATCGCCATTGTCTTGAACGATCATTTCTATCGTGTCCCCCGGTCCACAATGCCGCACTGCATTAGCGAGTAGATTGAGCAGGATTTGCCGCAGGGCCCGGCGTGTTCCGGCCAAACGCGGCAGAGCATCGGGCAATTCGCCGCTAAGAGAAATACCCTTGCGAGTGGCCTGACCGTTTAAGAGGCCCAACACGAAGCGCGCCACCTCCAGGGGATCGAAGCTGTGGCTTTCCTGGTCTTCCGCAGCTTCGGCGCCAGCCAATTCCAAGAGGCTATTCACCAAATCCAAAAGGTGCTGGCCGCTGTCGTGGATCAGGCCGCCGTACTCCTGATAACGTGCTTTCATGTCACCGAATTGCCAGTCACGAATAATCTCGGAAAATCCTAAGATGGCGTTGAGTGGTGTGCGCAGCTCGTGAGCCACGGCCCGCAGACGCTCTTCCGGCTCAGCGGCCAGCTTTTCTTCCTCATGTAGGAGGGATTGCCGCTCCCTCTCCAGCTCGTCCTTCCTGGTCAGGGCGGCTTCCAACAGGTTCAGAAGCAGACGGTTAGTTTCGCCAAGTTGCTCGGGCAGGCGCCGGTCTCGCACGCAGGTCCCTCGATAGCCAGCGAAAGCGCCGGTCTCAGGGCTGTAGTGGGGCACGCCGCTTAGCCGCCAGGCCATGTCCGCCAGTCGGGCCTGATCAGCGCCGCTCACGCCCCGCACTGCGACACTGCGATCCCTGAAGGGTTGATGCTGGGTCAAAATGTCTGCCAGCTCCAAACTTTGATCATGTGCACTGGGAGGTGTAGTGGGCGGTGCGGCCCCTGGTATAGGAGCGGCTGGTTCAAGGGTCTCCAAAAGAGGTTTGCCTAAAAAGGCGGAAGGCGGCAGGCCGACGGCGGCGGTGATTGAGCTGGATACGAAGGTAAGTTTCAATTCCGCATCAATTTCCCATATCCAATCAACGGATGCGCGCAAGAGATCCTGGTATCGCGCCATCTGATCCGAACGGAAATGTTGATTGTCTATGGGCATCATCACACCGTCACCGGCTCAACAGACATGGGAACGGAACAATTTCCTGATCCCATGGTATCACGCCGCAAGAGGCCTTGAAAACCAACGAGTAATGCCGCCAGCGATGCAGCCATTTGTGGTCAGTGCGATTTCATCAGCCCTCAAGGGGCGGCTGGCCTTGGCTCTTCTGGTGACTCTCGCTCTGTCTCCGGCTCCCTTTCCTTTGCCGGCTGAGCATAGCGGGAAATGCTTAAGGAAAGCCCCATCTTCTTGTTCCAGGTCTCGCTGGCCTGCGGCTGCTCGGACAGGCCGATGGCGGTCAGCAAGGACCAGACTTCGTCCCGTGCGGCGGTCCGGCTTTTGCTCAGGCGCGCGGCGGCGTCTCGGCCAAAGGGGTCCAACAGGGTCAGCCCCATGGGAAAAAGCTCCCGGTAGATGACCCGCTCCCCAAAACCCTGACTGGTCCGGTATCCCAAGCGGGGGGCCAACTGTTGTAACAGCTCTTCCACCTTGCGGTTATTGCGGTTGTCCAGATGAGCCAGGCGGTTGCGAATTACCAGCCAATCGATGGGCGTGCCCGACACCAGCATGCGCAATCCCCAGCGCTCCAGCACCGCCACACTATAGCTGCTGGGCCCGGTGATGCGCTGACCATCGTTATCCAAGCGTACCAGAACATCTAAATCCAAAAAGCTGTCGTTCATGGGGGTGATCAGCGTATCGGCCAGGATGTGGCCCAAACGGGCGAGGAAATTGTCATGGCCGGGGGTGTCGATGACGATGTAATCCAGGTGCTGAAGCTGGTTCAAGGTATCCGCCAATCGGCCTGCCTCGTCTTCCTCGGCGTCCGCGACCGTGGCTTCCAGGGAAGATTCGATCTGGTGATGCTCGGGCATGTCGATGGGTAAGGGCGATATACGCGATTGGCGCCGGCGGTTTTCCACAAAGTGGGTCAAGGTGGCTTGCCTGCCGTCAAGGTCGATGGAGCCGACCCCATAGCCGCAATTCATTAGTCCCACCAAAATGTGCATCGCGGTCGTCGTCTTGCCGGAGCCGCCTTTTTGATTTCCCAAGGTGATCACGCGCGGGCGAATGGGTTTGGCAAACCAATCTTTGAGAAATTTTGTGCTCATGAGTTTTTTCTTGCTTATCCCTCGCCTTGAGTGGGGCCATTCTTTTGAGAAAAGAAAATTGATCTTACCCTTGTGCCGGAGTCGCCAGAAACACTTCGTGGCCTGCCCTTGCCGATGGCGCCGGGAAAATAGCCCAGCTTCCGTTTTTCCTTTGGAGAAGTTGCGATCCTGCCTGGTTCCCTTTCACCGCTTGGGGCAGCGCCGGGCACGGGAAAGCGGGACATGGGCATCAGGGAATCTCTCGGTCCATTATCCCCGCTCGCGGATCCTTCTGAGGGCAAATCATCCGAATGGTAAAGCGCGGCGGTTGTCGATTTCAATCGGTCGCGGCGCAACAGCGCTTCTTGCGTCAACATGCGGTTGGTCAGGTCCAGCACATCTTGCAGAAGCTCGATGCGGCCATCTTCATCCGCACCTTCCTGTTTATAGCGCCGCACCAGGATCGAGTATTCTAGATGGTTCCTCAGGGCCCACTTTTGAAAGGCTGTGGCTTCCTCCGGGCTCAAGACCACGCGGGTCCACAAATTGAAACGGTCAACCGCGCGCCAAAGCTTGAGATTTTTGTTCAGGATATCGTTGTTGGCCGTATTAAAAAGCATCACGGCACCTCTGCGCCAAACACCTCTAAAGGTGTCCGGAAAGCCGGTAATCTGCTCGGAGCAGCTGCGCAATGTGCAGGAGCCACGGGGCTGTTTTCGCCACCTTCGGGTGGCCGCATAGGAGCGGCAGGACCAGGGTGATTGCCTGACACGGATTCCCGCGAGGCTAGGCAGAAGCCTTCGCCGCTTTGGTCGCACCCAAATCTCAAAAGAACCCCCCAACGGTCGTCGCACCCTTAGGGTGCGATCAAATCGCCAGCCTCCTTTTGAAGCCGCCGCACTCAATGAAATGGCCGATCACAATCTACTATATCTAGCGAACTAATTTGAAAAACACCGCTATATCTTCCACATATTCCCCCTTCGCGCAATGATTCGAAGTTAAATTCGGTAAGGCACTGCAAAAACTTGCAATTTCCACTTCGTTGTCGCCCATATTAAAAAAGATTAACGCCGATGGTTAACTATATATTGCGAGTTGCTGCATGACGCCCTACAATACCTGGCAGATTGGGCGGGAAAGATTCGGCTAGGTTTTTTGCTTAAGCCAATATATTGCGGTGCTTAGGGACGTGGCTTTGGCGGGACGTTGCGCTGCGTGTTAATTCCCCTCAATAGGGTTGTCTTTGGGGCAAGCAATTGACTCCTTTTTTAATCCGATGATCGAGGGGACGAAAATCCATTTAAACTTGAACTCTTTTGGATAGTCTCAGGAGGGATTCCAAAAGAGAAGGTAAATTGAATTGGGGGCAAATCCAATAGGAGCGAATCGGGTGCGATTGGCCGGATAAGATTCGCTAAACTGAGTGGGGCTTGTTTCAGGGATATCCTGTCCTGGGGAGTGAGTTGGAGACGCCATCCGGCGATCCTATTGCAGAGATAATTCAACGACGAGGTAAAAACGATAATGCAAGTAGTTGTATTCGCGTCGCAAAAAGGGGGATCAGGCAAAACCACGCTGGCCGCGCATATCGCGGTTCAAGCGGAGCTGACCGGCAATGGACCGGTGGCTTTGATTGATGCGGATCCGCAAGGCAGTTTGGCCGATTGGTGGAACGAACGGGAATCCGAAACACCGGTCTTTGCCCAGACGTCCATTGCGCGCCTTAGCGAGCACATCGAGGAGATGAAAGAGCTGGGGATCAAACTTTTGGTCATTGATACGCCGCCGGCCATCACCTCGACCATCGGTCACGTGGTCCATGCGGCCGATTTGGTGGTCATCCCAACGCGGCCGAGTCCCCATGACTTGCGAGCGGCCGGCGCGACAGTGGACATCGCTGAGCGTCTCGGCAAGCCCATGGTCTTTGTGCTTAACGGCGCCCACCCACGGGCACGCATCACGACGGAAGCGGCGATCTCATTATCTCAACACGGTCCCTTGGCGGCCTCAGTCATTCACCAAAGGACCGATTATGCCGCGAGCATGATTGACGGGCGAACGGTGATGGAAATTCGTTGCCGTACCCGATCGCCCGAAGAGATCGAGGAATTATGGGCCTTTTTGAAAGAGCGTTTGGATAAGGGAACTTTACGTCCGGGAACGCATTCCTCGGTAAAGACTGAATCGGAAGATGGCTTTTCCCTGGCGGAGGCACAAAGAAGCTAAAAGAAGGCTCTCGAGCAGCACATGGAAACATCGAAAAAAAAGGCGGCCCGTCTCTCTGGCTCAATGATCGTTCGGGATCGGCAAAAGTCCCGCCGGGCATTTGTCATCAACGTCCCTGTAAATGGTGATCAGGGTAAAGGAGATCAGGTCCACGGTGATAAGAGCCTTGCAGATCAGGGCAACCTTAATGAGCAGGAAAATAAAGAGCAGGGGGCAAGGACGGCTTCCCCAGATACTTCAAGCCAACGCGCTATTGCCTCTAAAATTCCAGTTCCGCCCCGCAATGGTGGGACCGGAATGATCGAGCCCATTGCAGCCCATCATGCTGCCACCCAGGCGCGTCCGCCCACCGGGTCCATGGACGAGACTTCGGCACGGGACGAGGTGGTGATTCCGCGGGCAGCGGGTCTTTCTCCAGCGCCTCTGAGCCCCAGTAATGCGGCCATGGGGCAAGTAATGCCGTCGTCCACCTCGGCTACGGCGTTGCAAGGCGAAGAAGAGCGATTGGCCTCGGTGCAACAGTTAGTTCAGTCATTACGCAGCGGAGAGCTATCTCAGGCCGAGGCGGTGTTTACCGAGCTCGCGGGATTGCCGACGGCGGCCGCCCTGCAGATTCTCTATGGGCAGGACGCACAGAACCTGGCGGTTGCCTGCCGGGCCCTGGGCATGGAACAACTCCAGTTCGTTTCAGTCTATATCATGAGCCGAAAATTGGGGCGCGCGCAGGAAAGCCTGGACCCCAATGAGCTGGCCCAGTTGGTGGCCGATTTCGAAAGAACCGACAAAGTGAAAGCGGAGCGCGTCATGAAGGAATGGCGTAGCCAATTGACCGGAGGCCGCGAAGATAGCACACACTATCACTGACGCCGGACTGACAAACACCGGTTCCGATCCAATTCTCCTGGCTCTTGGCCTAACTCGGCATCCATTCGTGGAAAGCAGTCCTGCGTCAGGCTCGGGCGAAGAGCGGTTGGATCATGGGTTCTTTCGCTCCGCAAGCTTTCGCGAGGCCTCTGCCGATTTGATTTTTGCCCGTCTAAGCGACCGGCCGGGAGCAACCTTGATTGTTGGGCCGTCCGGCAGCGGCAAAACCTGGTTGCTGCACAGTTTGTTGCTTGATCCCAGTACCGGGGACAAGCCGCTTATGATCACCGTATCCCCTAAATTCTCGGTGGAGGATTTTATCGACTGTTGTCAAAAGTCTTTTGGCGGTTTCGATATTGAAAGAAAGGGGGACGTATGGGCGACGCCAGGCGCAGAGGCAGATGACGGAGGTACCCCTCTCGTTCATGCCTCTCGAGAGGAAAGCCCAACCATCGCCGACTTGACCAATTTTATGGTTCGGCGCGGATTAGCCAATGGGCCGGTAACTTTGCTCATCGATTCAGCCGCATCCCTGCGCCCTGAGGTGAACCGTGTCCTCTTGGATTTGGCGGCCCGGGAGAAACACGGCCGGCGGCTGGTTCACGTGGTCTTCGCGGTGAACTCGGAAGAACGGGATTTTTTAAGTGAGGTGAAGGACCATACGGCCTTTCGATGTGATCTACTGCCCCTGTCCGAGTCCGAGGTTGAAGACTACATAATGTTCTGCTTGAAGGCGGCAGGATATGACGGTCCCGTTCCATTTTCCAAAAGTGCCGTGGCGGCGATTGCCGAAGAAACCGAGGGACTGGCCTCTCGCGTGAACGAGCTTTGCCAAAAGGTCCTCTTGATCTGGGCCGCGAGCCCCGAAGCAGATCGGGGACTGGTCACGCTTCGCCATGTGGTTCAAGCCGTGTTGGATGAGGCGCCGGTTTCGGAAAAGTCGGACACTGTGCTGAAAAATCTGCGTTTTGGGGCCGGTGGTGCGTCTGCCGTCGAGGCCCTTATCAACGATGATCTTGCGGACCCGCCAACAAAGGAACCGGCAAAAGAGGAGTCGCCAGCAAAGGAACTTCAGACAAAGAAGACGTCGGCAAAAAAACCGCCATCGATGGAACCGTCATCTGCAAGCGGCCCCCAAGAGAAGCCGCTGCCGGCGACCGCGGGACCCCTTCCGGTTGCTCTTGGCGGTAGTTGGGACTGGGAATTACCCCCCGAACTGTTGGACGAGTGCCGCCCCGGACAGATCGCACCAAAAGAGCAGAAACTCGGTGATCGCCTAACAGAGACTGATCTCTTTATGGATCCGCCGGAAAGGCCTACGGCATCGCTTGGCACAACGGTGTCGGAAAGCGCCGCGGGCCAGGGTGTGCAAGCCCAAATCCGCAGTGCTCAAAAATACACCCAACCGACGGAGCGCGTGCCGGATCATAAGCCGGCTCATGGAAACTGGTCTCCGCGCGGCTCCTCGCGCAAATCTATAGGCCGCCGTTTCGCGGCGCCGCTGGGGGTCGCCGCGGCGGTCGTTCTCGTTTTGGTTGCTGGCGGCTGGCTTGCCTCCCCCCATATGGCCGGCGGGGAACTGGATGCTAAGTTAGAGGCCTTTTCCTTGTCGCTGCGAACCTTGGTTGACCGTTCCCTGGGTGGCGGAGTTTTGATTGCCAACAAGGACGCTGATAGAACGCTAGGCCCGGAAGTAGCCGAAGGGTCGTCGGACCTTGCCGGCGAGACCCAATCCGCCCAAATTGAGCCCTCTGAAGAGACCGAATCGGCGATGGTGCAAACGACTTCGCCCACGAACGGCGGCGACCAAAGCGAAGGCATTCCGTTGTCTCCAAGCGTCCCGGAAACAGCAGAAAAAGGATCCCAGAGCCTGCCGGAAACCATCACACCCGCTGAGGCGTTGGAGGCGCCGGTTAACGCATCTCAACTATTAGACCAAGGTGACCTGTTCTTGGCGTTGAAAAACCTGGGTGCGGCCCGTACGGCTTATCAAGAGGCGGTTTCCTTTGGCAGCGCGCGGGCTCAAACGGCGATGGGCAAAACTTATGACCCCTTAGAGCTGGAAGCCCGTGGTTTGGACCGCAACCTGAGCAACGCCGATCTGGCCCGGTCCTGGTATCGCCGTGGCCTGGAAGCCGGCGACAATACGGCCTCTCAGTTGCTGGAGACTTTGGATGCGATCGAGCCGCCCAAAAAGCTTGACCCCTAATCTTGATTTTCAGGCAACATCCTGAACAGGTGGCACGGTGCGGCAAAGTCAGGACAGCCTAACAATTCGCTCGGGCGGCGAAGGGCTGTTTGATATCACGTCCAAAGTGGAGGGCTGGCTTGCGGGACAAACGATCGCGATCGGCATCCTGACTCTGTTTTGCCGTCACACCTCTGCTTCCCTGATCATTCAGGAAAATGCCGACCCTGATGTGCAATCGGACCTTATCGATCATTTCAATCGACTGGCTCCCCAGGAGCCTCATCTCTATCGCCATGGCAGCGAGGGGCCGGACGACATGCCGGCCCACATTCGCTCAGCCCTAACGGCAACAAGCCTCACCATTCCGGTGCGCCATGGCCGTCTTGCCCTGGGCACCTGGCAGGGCATCTATCTTTTTGAGCACCGGCGCCGATCCCATGACCGCGAAATTGTTCTGCATCTGATTGGCGAGCCCTCTTGATCCATCGAAAGGGGCTGATCCGAAAGAGGGGGCTAATCGCCAAATTCTTCTCGTCTCGACGGCCATTTTTCGGCTGTGGGCCAATTTTTCTTGAAATTCAGATCATTTAGCTCTACATCCTGAGCGCCTTAGCACTCATCCTTGGTGAGTGCTAATATTTTATTTGAGTCCTCGGTCCGGTCTGCTTGGCGGCCGGGCTGAATATGGAGATCCAATCTAGCAATCCAAACGAGCAAAAAGGGAAGCTACAATGAAATTCAGGCCTTTACATGATCGCGTGGTGGTGCGCCGCCTCGATGCTGAAGAAAAATCCGCAGGTGGAATCATCATTCCTGATACGGCGAAAGAAAAGCCCATGGAGGGCGAGATTGTTGCCGTGGGTGCCGGATCGCGCGACGAAAAAGGTAATCTGGTGGCTTTGGAAGTTTCCGAAGGGGACCGGGTTCTCTTTGGAAAGTGGTCGGGAACCGAGGTCCGCATTGCGGGAGAAGATCTCCTGATCATGAAGGAATCCGACATCATGGGCGTTCTGGAAGGCGGCAAATCTGCCAAGTCTTCCAAGTCTTCCAAGTCCAAAAAAGCTGCTTAAGGGACTGACAAAATCATGGCTGCAAAAGACGTAAAATTTTCCGCTGATGCCCGCTCGCGCATGCTTGCCGGCGTCGATACCTTGGCGGACGCGGTCCGCGTCACCCTGGGTCCCAAGGGCCGCAACGTGGTGCTGGACAAGTCCTTCGGCGCGCCGCGGATCACCAAGGACGGTGTGACCGTCGCCAAGGAAATCACCTTGAGCGACAAGTTCGAAAACATGGGCGCCCAGATGGTGCGCGAAGTGGCTTCCAAGACCAACGACGTGGCCGGTGACGGCACCACGACGGCGACGGTTCTAGCACAAGCCATTGTACGTGAAGGCGCTAAGGCGGTGGCTGCCGGCATGAATCCCATGGATCTGCGCCGGGGCGTGGAAATGGCCACCGAATCTGTGGTTGCCGAGCTGAGCAAGCGGTCCAAACGGCTTTCCTCAAATGCGGAAATCGCTCAGGTGGCTTCGATCTCCGCGAACGGCGATGCCGAGGTGGGGGACATGTTGGCCCACGCCATGGAGCGGATCGGCAAGGAAGGCGTTATCACGGTCGAGGAAGCCAAGAGCTTGGAGACCGAGTTGGACGTGGTCGAAGGCATGCAGTTCGACCGGGGCTATCTCTCTCCGTATTTCGTAACCGATTCCGACAAGATGACCGCCGTATTGGAAGACCCCTACATCCTGGTGCACGAGAAAAAGCTCTCGAACCTCCAGGCAATGCTGCCGATCTTGGAAGCGGTGGTGCAGTCCAGCCGGCCGCTCTTAATCATTGCCGAGGATGTGGAGGGCGAAGCCCTGGCCACTCTGGTGGTGAACAAGCTGCGCGGCGGCCTGAAAATCGCGGCCGTCAAAGCCCCTGGTTTCGGCGATCGCCGTAAGGCCATGCTCGAGGACATCGCGGTTCTGACCAACGGCCAAGTGATCTCCGAGGATCTGGGCATCAAGTTGGAAAGCGTCACCCTCGATATGCTCGGCACGGCTAAGAAGGTCATCCTCACCAAGGAAGAAACCACCATTGTCGAAGGCGCTGCCAAAAAGAGCGACATCAAGGCCCGTTGCGGTCAAATCAAGCAGCAGATCGAGGAAACCAGCTCCGACTATGACCGTGAAAAGCTGCAAGAGCGCCTGGCCAAGCTGGCCGGCGGTGTTGCCGTCATCCGGGTCGGCGGTGCCACTGAGATCGAGGTGAAGGAGCGTAAGGACCGGGTGGATGATGCCCTTTCCGCAACCCGCGCCGCGGTCGAGGAAGGCATTGTAGCCGGCGGCGGTGTTGCATTGCTGCGGGCGGCCAAAGCCCTCGACAAGGTGACACCGGGTAACGACGACCAGCGAGTCGGGGTGGAAATCGTCCGCCGGGCCTTGCAGGCGCCGGTGCGTCAGATTTCCGAGAACGCCGGTCAGGAAGGGTCGGTCGTGGTCGGCAAGGTGTTGGAGAAAAAAGACAACAACTTCGGCTACGATGCTCAAAATGATCGCTATTGCGACCTGGTGAAAGCCGGCATCATCGATCCGGCCAAGGTTGTCCGGGCGGCTTTGCAGGACGCCACGTCGGTGGCCAGCCTCTTGATCACGACCGAGGCCATGATCGCCGACAAGCCGGAAGACAAGGCACCGGCCGGTGGTCCGCCTCCGGGTATGGGTGGCATGGGCGGTATGGGCGGCATGATGTAAGGCCGACCGACAGCCAACTCCAAAATGATTGGGCCGCGGTTTTCAAAACCGCGGCCCATTCTTTTTAGGGATTTTCATACCCGCTCGAACGCCATACACCAGCGCTTCGGCAAGAATGCTTATTTGACCTTGCGCCGCAGATCTTCGACCAATTTGGTCACGCTGCCGTTGTTTTGCCTAAGCACGGAATTGTATTCCGAGCGAAGGGTAATGGCCATGGAGGCGCCTTCGGCAATCACGTCTTGGATCAGGAATTTGCCGTCTTTATTGACGATGCGCCAATTAACATTACCTATGGTGCCGCCATCCAGCTTAACCTTCGAGGCAACAATGACGTAGGGGCGGTCTCCTCCCCGCAACGTGGCCGTTCCCAGCGAGAAGTCCGAAGTCGAGGAACCCTTGAAAAGCGGCACGAATCGGTCTGCCAAAAGATCCTCAAAAACACTTGTGAAGGCCTGCTGTTCCTCTTCGCTGGCGGCGCGCCAATAGCGGCCCAGGACAAAGCGGGAAATGGCCTTGA
The DNA here is from genome assembly GCA_039028695.1 of Pseudomonadota bacterium. Classification (GTDB taxonomy): domain Bacteria; phylum Pseudomonadota; class Alphaproteobacteria; order Kiloniellales; family Kiloniellaceae; genus JANQKX01. The sequence continues at coordinate 9,668 of JBCCHN010000087.1, read as the reverse complement.
GGTCGAAGTTTTGGTTGAGAAGGGTCTTAAAGGCGGCCTTATGCTCGGCCTCGGTCCCTGCTTCAGAACCCAGAGTGTCAATCGACTCCTCGGCTAGATTCTGCAGAAAGTCCTTGGCGTCTTGAGCTTCATCTGCCCAGGCGATTCCGGGATTGCTGGTTAGAACCAGTCCAAATAGGGCCGTAACGGCCAATCCGGTGAATCGCCGGCGCGAGAACTTTGAGAAAAAAGATTTGTTTAACAAGTCTTTATCCTTTCGGAGGGAACCCGTCACAGCTTCTCCAAATAGAGTGGTTGGCCGCAGTTTAAAGTGTTCGCCTTCTGTTGCCATAACGATTTTGGTTTTCCTAGTCTGGATTATTCGGGTCTTTGCGCTTATGGGTATGCGATATGTCAGTTAAAAAAGGCCTAGCGCAGATGGTTTCGCAAAGCCTAAGGCACTTTCTCCGAATGGTATGATGGCAACGATTGAATGACAGTTTTTTCCACCCTCTTCAGACTGCTTCTCAGGTCCAATGAGCCTCATTCGACTTTCCTAAAAGAAAAGAGGGAGTCACGTCCAGCTTTTCCTTGGCATTGGGCCGGATCGGTTGATGGCGCCATTACCCGCACCTATTGGTCTATCGCCGGGCTTTTTTTGGCCTATTTGCTGATATTTTGGCCGGTCGTTGCCCTGCAAGCCAACGTGATCGGTGAGGAGCCTCGGGTCATCGCCACGGCCTATTCCGAGATTCCGCCTGGCAGCTCCATCACCATCGAGCTGCGAGACAACACGGAAATGAGCGACTGGATCAAGGAATTGATGACCCAGGACCTGCGGGCGCAGGGCTATGAGGTCAATGACAACGGCGATCTCTCTCTGCGATTCGAAACCCAACTCGTCACCGTCAATCAGAGTGGTATTCCGGTCGATATTTCAGGAAGTAGCGACAGGGGTTATGGAAATAACTTCACAGTTGGCTTTAAGTTGCCTATCGGTGAGCCTCCAGGCCGCGCCAATCAAAGCCACATCACGCTAAGCGCCACGCTCTCGCCGCGCGGACAGGCACCGCTGTGGTCGGGCAAGTCCATCGCCAATACAAGGCACCGCCAATTGGTGGATATTGATCCGGAGTTGGTGAAGTCCCTGGTGGCAAACATCGGCAAAACCGTCGGTCCGCGGCAGTACTGACATCAAACCCATGCCACTCGGATCACCGCCATTTTCCGCATCATCGGGCACCTTACCTCGCAATTCTCGATGCCCGCTTAGCCTAAATCCTTATTGATCAGGGGCAATTTTGTCCTGAGTCTTGTGGTGAAAATCGCTGGCGTCATGGCGTTCGTGAAGCTGCTCCTCGGGCTCTCCCCAAGTCCGATTGACCATCCGGCCCCGTTGCACCGCATCCCGCTTGCCGATCTCTTGGCTCCAATGGGCAAGGTTTGCATAGCTCGAAACATCCAAAAACTCTCCGGCCCCATAGAGCCGGCCCAGCGCGAGGGCGCCGTACCAAGGCCAAATAGCCATATCGGCGATGGAATAGTCGTCCCCGCAGATGAAGGACTTATCCGCCAAATGGCGGTCTAGCAGGTCGAGTTGGCGTTTGACCTCCATGGCGTAGCGGTCGATGGGGTACTTCATTTTTTCGGGTGCGTAGGAATAAAAGTGGCCAAATCCACCGCCCAAGTAGGGCGCGCTGCCCATTTGCCAAAAAAGCCATGACATGCACTCCGCGCGGGCGGCAGGATCATCAGGTATAAAGGCGCCAAACTTTTCTCCAAGATAATGCAGGATTGCACCGGATTCAAAAATTCGAACCGGCGATGAGCCACTCATATCCATCAGGGCTGGAATTTTCGAGTTCGGATTGACGCCCACAAAGCCGCTGCTGAACTGATGACCGTCGCCGATTTCAATCAAGTGGGCATTATACTCCGCGTCCTTAAAACCAAGCGCGAGCAGTTCCTCCAACATCACGGTGATTTTCACGCCATTTGGCGTGGCCAGCGAGTAGAGTTGAAGGGGGTGCTGCCCGACTGGGAGTTCTTTTTCATGTGTCGAGCCGGCAACAGGGCGGTTGGTTTTCCCAAAAGTACCGCCGTTTTCCGAGTCCCAGGTCCAGACTTTGGGCGGTGTATAAGAGGACGATTCACTCATTGGCAAGGTTCCATTCCTTGATGTGGATGCTGAATTATGAAGGTTCTGAATAGCTGGTCATGGTCATATCTGCGGCCGCGTCCCGAAGGGGGATCAGGGCTTGATAAGCATCCGATTGGTACCAGCTGTGGAGCGCCTCGATATCTGGAAAGCCAATAACTGCTGCTGTTTTATGGTCGGAATGACCCGCTAGGGTTTTTTCGGCTTTTCCCTTCGTAATCAATTTACCGCCGAAGGCCGCGAACGTCGGGCCGGCTTTTGCTGCGTATTCTTGGAATTTTTCCGGGTCTTTGACGGTAACCGTCACGATAAAAAAGGCGCCCATTTTTGTCTCCCCAGAACGTCGGTCCCCATGAGATAGGAAGCCCGCCGGAAAAGTTCCAGGTCCAAGTGGGCGAGAAGGATCCTAAGCATCTCAATGGAAACGCGGTGAGGTTTTCACCTCACCGCGCTTTGCGGGATTGGATCTTATGATCCAAGGCAACGAGCTGATAGGCATCCTGATAAATCGGCAGTCCCGGTCGATCTGCGCGATAGCAATCTATGGGATAGCCGATCTCCTCCAAGATCCCGCACATCTCCCGCATTCGGCCAATGTGGGTCTTGGCTTGGGGCTTGAACCAACACACGCCGATACCCCGGCTGGTGCGGCCAAGTTTGTGGCTAAAACGATCCGGTACGGGCAGATAGTCCTCGAACCAATCGAGTTGATCCCGCAAGGCCCGTCGAAAACAGAGCGGCTGGGTACGGTGCCGGGCGTTTTGATAGGCTAAAGGAAAAGGCCCATAGGAGGCATCATTGGCGCCGGGTCGCTCAAAGGCGACAAAGCGGATGTAGGACATGATTTGCCCCATGATTTGTGCATTGGAAAACATCGAGGCCGCGCCGGCGCTGATGGCTGCCGGTCGGGCTTTGTCTTAGGCCTTGCGGTGGCCCAATGGCCTCGGAAGGTGCACAAACATGGTTCTTCCAGGACGCTGGCGAGCCCCCATCCTTCATATAAGGTTTTGAATATGCGTCATTCTCTACAATAAATTGTAGAGAAAATCAAGCTGTCCTGTGCCGAAAGATGTTTTTGGCTTTTTCGTCGCGCCTCTAATTTTTGATCTGCCGGCTGATATAAAGGCCCTCTTGAATGCCGGCAAAAAGCTGATCCCGAAGCGGGTGCTCAATGGGTTCGCCCGTCAGGTCGGGTTCCAGGTTTTGCTCTGCCACATAGGTCGTATGCTCCGCGCCGTGGACCAATACATGGTACCAGGGCTTATCCTTGGGCGGCTGGCTTTTGGCCATGACCTGATACCACTCTTCCGTTCCTTGAAAGATGGGATCCACATCGAAGATCACACCTCTATAGCCAAACAGCTTATGATGCACCGGCTGACCCACCTGCAGGCGGGCGCAAGACATCTCTGAGGCCATGCCGGCAGCTCCGCCTACCAGCTGTTGCGCAACTCGCGCAGTTTCAAAAACACCGTCTTTGGATCCGGGTCCTCGGGCAGGTCGGGAAAGGCCTCCTGGAGACGCTTAATGACCGTGGGATTGTGCAGCCGGAAAAAGGTGTTGATTTCTTTTTCCAGACCTAGAGACGAGATCATGGCGTTGTTGGTGTCCTGACCGTCGATCTCCTTTAAAAGGGCTGCCGCTTGGCCATTATCCGGCTCCCGGTCGAGTGTGAATTCCAAGTTATTGGTGATGTAGTCGTGGCCCGGATAGATCAGCGTCTCGTCGGGGAGCTTAGTCAGTTGCTCGGCAAAGGTATGGTAGAGTTCGCTGGGGTGCCCGCCGTTATGGCAATTGCCGGCACCGGCGTTAAAGAGGGTGTCTCCGCAAAAGAGTGCCGGCCGATCCGTGTGGGAGATGAGACACACATGGCTCATGGTATGTCCGGGCGTGTCCAGGGCCTCTAGCTCTACCGAGCGTCCCACCTTGATCACATCGCCGGCGTCCAACCCCACGTCCATGTCGGGTATGGTGTCTTTGGCGTTCTTATGCGCCAGAAGCTTGGCGCCCGTTGCGGCCATCACCGGCCCGTTGCCCCCGATGTGATCGCCGTGTTCATGGGTGTTGAGCACCTGGGTGATGCGCCAGCCCCTTTCGCCCGCCTTGGCCAGACATTTTTTGTGGTCAAGCGGGTCGACAGCCAGGGCCTCGCCGGTTTCGGGGCAAACAATCAAATAGTTGAAATTGCGATAGGCGTTGGCGGTCCAAATCTGCTCGACGATCATGGAATACTCTCCGGCTTACTGATTCTGGGCCACGGCAGGACCCTGTCGACGGTCAGTGTAACGCCCCGATCTCTTGGCGTCACCTCGTGGATTGTGGCTCGACAGTTTGCGCTAAAGAGACTTGAATAGGGCTCACAGTCCGGCAGCTTTGCGCGAGGCTGTGCGCGTTGCAGCAATGAGGATGGATGGAATGGATGCAAGTTTAATTTCCGGAATAACGTCGGAAATCGATTTTACCAAGGACGGTAAACAGGGCGGCTTTTTGCGCTTGCCCCATTCGGTACATCGCTCCGCCTATGGCTGGATCCCCATTCCCATCGTTCAGATCCAAAATGGCGAGGGGCCGCAAGTGCTCCTTATGTCGGGCAATCACGGCGATGAATATGAAGGGCAGGTGGCCCTTACTAAGCTGTGTAAGACGTTAGAGCCTGAGAAAATGCGCGGCCGGATCTTGATCCTACCCATGGCCAATTTCCCCGCCGCCATGGCCGGGACCCGAACCTCTCCCATTGATGGGGGCAATCTTAACCGGGAATTTCCCGGCAATCCCCGAGGCACCATCACCCAGATCATTGCCCACTATATTGGTGAAGTGCTGATGGAGGGGATGGACTATTTTCTGGATCTCCATTCGGGCGGGAGTTCCCTGCATTACCTGCCGACCTTTTTCGGCATCCTAGAGAATGAGCCGGACCGTTCCGCCCGGGTGCGTCAGATCGTCGAGGCCTTGGATTTTCCCTCACTCATTCTTTGCCCGCCGGAAAAAAACGGGCGCACCGCCGATGTGATGGCCAAGCACAAAGGTGCCTTGACCTTTTTCACCGAGCTGGGCGGCTCTGGCACGGTCACGCCCGAGGTCTTGCGGCTAACGGAAAAGGCTTTACACGACTTCCTGGGCCTGGTCGGCTGCATCGATCACCACCCCGCGGCCGGCGAGCGAGAGCATCAGCCGCAGCTGATGGTGGTCCGCGGCGCCCAGGATTACTGCTATGCCCGCGATGTGGGGCTGTTCGAGCCCTATGTGGAACTGGGCGATTGGGTTGAGGCGGGTCAGCCCGCCGGCGCCATCCACAGCCCCGAGACCCCCTGGGCCGAACCTGTCGCGCTCTCCTTCGAGGCCGCCGGCCAGGTGGTCTGCAAGAGAATTCCGGGCCGGGTTCAGCGGGGCGATTGCCTGTTCCATCTCTCAGCACCGGAATAAAGCGGATTCGATGTTGAGGGCACCTTCTGGATCTTGCCAGTTCTTGGCGTCAATCGCTCGCTGATCCAGCCTGATCCTTTTTCACGGCCATGCGGCGGCGCAGCCTCTTGCCGAAGAGGATTGGCAAGACGAAGCCCACGATGGCGATCACCCACAGGGTTATCGCAAGGGGAGAGGCGACCAAGATCGACCAGTCCCCGTCGCTGATTGTCAGGGCCCGACGCAGGTTTGCCTCCATGGCGTTGCCCAGCAGTATGCCCAGGATGATGGGCACCAAGGGTACGTCGATTTTGCGCAAGCCCCAGCCCAAGACTCCAAAGGCAATCATCACCAAAAGGTCAAAGCTTGAGCCGGAGATTCCGTAAATGCCCACAAAGGACACCATGGCGACGATGGGCATCAGAATGCGGGGCGGCACCAAGAGGACCCGCACAAAAAGGCCGACCATGGGGATGTTTAGGGCCAGCAACATGACGTTACCGATAAAAAGGGCGGCAATCAGGCCCCAAACCACGTCGGGGTTTTGCTGAAAAAGCAATGGCCCCGGTGTGATGTTTAGCGCCAACAGCATGGCCAGAAGGACCGCTGTGGTGCCCGATCCCGGAACGCCCAGAGCCAGCATGGGCACCAAGGCCCCGCCGGCGGCGGCGTTGTTACCGGCCTCGGGAGCCGCCAATCCCCGTTCATCGCCGGTGCCAAAAGTCCCTTCCTTGTCGGCCAGGCGTTTTTCTCCCGAGTAGGCGATAAACGAGCCCAGCGATGCCCCCGCACCCGGCAGAACTCCAGCTATGAATCCCAAAACAGTGGAGCGGGCCATGGTGGGCACGCATTTTGCCAGGATGGCCAGGCGCGGTGTGATCCGCCCCAGTTTCATCTTGCCTTTGGCCTCGCCGGTTGCCTCGCCTCGTTGTTCTAAAAAGACGAAGACCTCGGAGAGGGCAAAGAGCCCCACAAGGGCCACCAGGAAATCGATGCCGTCATAAAGATGCACCTCCCCGAAGGTAAAGCGGGGCACGCCGGTTTGTCCGTCCACCCCGATCATGGCGATGCCCAATCCCAACGCCGCGGCGAAGGCGGCTTTGCCCTGGTTTTTCGAAGCGATGCCGCCCAGGGTGGCAAAAGCCAGGGTGAAAAGCGCAAAGTACTCCGCCGGCCCGAACAATAAGGCGATGCTAACCAACTGCGGCGCCAGGAAAACCAGTCCCCAGGTGGCAAAAAAAGCCCCGACAAAGGACGCTACGCCGGACAGGGCGAGGGCTTCGCCAGCCCTGCCTTGTTGGGCCATGGGATAGCCATCCAGGGTGGTCATCAAAGCCGGCTCGTCGCCTGGGATGTTCAGCAAGATCGACGAGATCCGGCCCCCATACATGGCCCCGTAATAGACACTGGTCAGCAAGATCAGGGCCGCGGTCGGCTCCAGTCCCAGGGTAAAGGCCAGAGGGATCAGAATGGCCACACCGTTGGAGGGGCCAAGGCCGGGCAGGGCGCCGATAATCGTCCCGAGCAAGCAGCCGATCAAAGCCAAGGCAAGGTTTTGCCAAGTGAGCGCTATGGCAAAACCGTCGGCGAGAGAGGAAAAAACGTCCACGCAGCGGCCTCTCTTAAAATCCCAAGGGACCCTTCGCCAGGGACAAGCCCAGGATCAGATGAAACACGGTATAAATCCCCAACGAGGTCAGCACGCCGGTTACCAGCGACCATAGGGGCGAGGTCCCCAGGCGCCAGGTCAAGTAAGCCGCGGCAAAGACCGTGGCGATCACAAAGCCCAGTACCGGCAACAGAACGGCATAGGCGATCATCACCGCCAGCGACACCGCCATCTCAAAGAGTGTTGTCAGACGGGGCCACCGAGCCTCGGGATCGGGGCGGATCAGCGCATAGAGGCTGGACAGGCCAAGCACGCCGCCGATGATGTAGGGAAAGACCTTTGGCCCGACGGGATCGGTGATAAACCCCAACTGAATTTGCGATGCTTGCCAGATGAAAAAGACCGCCAGCAACAGCCCGATGCACCCAAATACCCGATCACTCATGGGATATCTCCATCTTTGCTGAGCGGGAAGGGACGCGGACACGGGCGCCGCGCCCCGGTTTCTTAGCACATCATCTTATTGAATCAGGCCAATTTCCTTGGAGAGTTCGGTGATGTCGGCGATCGATTGATCGACAAAATCCTGAAAGGCCGGCCCCCGCAAATTGAGTGGCGCCAATCCGTTTTGTGCCATGACCTCTTTCCACTCGGGCGAATCGTAAACCGTGCCGATCTGCTGAACCCAATAGTCGTAGGCGTCGTTGGACATGCCGCCGGGGGCATAGAAGCCTCGCCAATTGGCGCCCACCACATCGATCCCTTGCTCTCTTGCGGTCGGGAAGTCGGCAAAGCCCCCTTCCAAACGCTCGGGGGAGAGGACGGCCACGACTTTCAAGTCGCCGGAATCCACAAAGCCCTTTACCTCCGAGGCATCCCCAGAAAAGGCTTGCACCGAGCCGGCCAAAAGCTGGGTCACCGCTTCACCACCCCCGTCAAAGGCTACGTATTTGATCTGACGCAGGTCCTCGATGCCGGCCCGTTGCGCGGTCAGCAAGATCTTCAAGTGATCCCAGCCACCGACGGCCGAACCGCCGGCAAAGGCGACCGAGCGAGGGTCGGCCTTCACCTGATCCATCAGTTCAGGCAAGCTGTTGACGGGGCTGTCCGCTGCAACCGCCAAAACGCCATAGTCAGCGCCGATCGAGGCCAGCCAGCGCACCTGGTCCGCCGAGCCACCGGGATAGGCGCCCTGGGCCAGACGGGTTGCCGTTGCGGTGGAAGCGGCCACGATTAAATCGTTATCGTCGTCTCTCTTGCTGACGACCTGAGCAAAGGCGACGCCGCCGCCGCCGCCGGCGAGGTTGGTTACCTGCATGGATCCGGGGATTAGCTTTAGGTCCTGCAAGGTCTTGCCCACCTGACGGCAGGTGAAATCCCAACCGCCGCCCGGATTGGCCGGCGCGATACATTCCGTGTTGCTGGGTTCGAAGGCTTCGGACGGTGCGGCCGCGACCAGGGGGGCGGCCAAAAGGGCAAGGCAAAGGCTGGCAAGTGTTTTCATCTGATCTCTCCCTGAAGGGTCTCCGGCATTGATCCGCCGTTGTGGGTTAATGGTAACACAGCCTTTGTCCGGTTAAAGGCTTAGCTTCATCTCATGCTTAGTTCTTGGCCAGGCGGTTTATGAAGTCGATCAGGATCCCGTTGACCCGGGCCGCATCCAGGACCGGCATCATATGGTGCTGATCTTCAAGAATGTGCAATTCCGATTTGGGTAGCGCCGCTGCCATTTTGCGGGCCATGGCCGGTGTGGAACCCGTATCTTCCGCTCCGGTCATGACCAGGGCAGGGCAGGAGATTTGTCCCAGCTTGCCCGTCACCTCGCCGTCCGCGGTCACGAAAACCCGGTGTGCCTTGCATTTGGCGGCAAAATCTCCATCGCGCATGATGGCAAATGTATCTTCTATGGCATTGGGGTCGGCCTCATAATCCGAAGGCTTGAACCAGCGTCTAACGGCGGACTGGACGGCATGCTCCACGCCGTCTTGCACATTGCCTTGATATCTTTCCCAGACCCGTTTTTGTTCGTCGCTTGAGCGATCATGCACAGCATTCAGCAAGACCAAACCCCGCAGCTTTCGATGATGCTGAACGGCGTAAGCTTGTGCCACTAGTCCGCCCATTGAAAACCCAATAAGAGCCGGCCGAGTGTCGCCGCCAAGCCGCATGTCGCCGCTCAGAGCGTCAACCGTCTCGTCCACTTGATCGACAAAATCCTGCAGGGAGCGCCTGCCCGGTGGATCCGGCGCTTCGCCATGGCCCAACATGTCTAGGCAGCAGACCTTAAAATGGGGTTTGAGTCCGGCGACCTGGCGTGACCACATACGGTGATCGGCAAGAACGCCGTGGATCAAGATGATCGGGGGACCGTCCCCCCAAACCCAAAGGGGGGTGCCGCCCTCGGTTACGCGCTTTGCCGGAATAAGATCCATGTCACCCTTTTAGGGGCAAAGGGCGGATGCGTAAAGCAACCCCATTGGGTCATGAAACAGTCTAGGCAGAAAGCTTCTCTTGGCC
>JBCCHN010000086.1:0-21482 GCA_039028695.1 Pseudomonadota bacterium | reverse complement strand
TGGCCTTTGGCCGGCAAGAAGTCATCGGGAAAAAACAGCTAAAACCCTACATGGCCCGCAAGGACGGACCTGGGCTCGTCTTCTTTTTCGGGCATATGGCCGCGCTGGGTCTCACCGGGTTTGGCGTGCACCTTGCCTTGGGCAGTTGGTGGATAGTACCGGCCATATTCTTGCACGGCTTCGTAATGGCTTTTTTATTTGCCCCGGTGCACGAGTGCAGCCATGGCACGGTCTTCCGCACGAGGTGGCTAAACGAGGCAGTCTACTGGGTTGTTTGTCTGATCTACTTGGTGCCACCGACCTTTTTTCGTTATGCCCACGCCACTCACCACACCTATACCCAGGTGCGCGGCTGGGATCCGGACATGATGCCCGAGCGCATGAACCTCTGGCATTATATTAAACTAACCCTGGGCATACCCTTTTGGACGCGGAACTTTTTATGGTTTGTTATGCATCCTTTTGGCCGCATCCATCCGGATCAGCGTTATTATTTGCCGGAAGGTGAAATTCCCAAAGCCGTTCGGGAAGCTCGCATTATTCTGCTTCTTTACGGTGGCGTGGCGATTATCTCGCTTTATCTGGGAACTTGGGCACTGCTGCTTTATTGGATTATTCCCCGGCTTGTGGGCGAGCCATTCATGCGTTGGTTGCGTTTTGCCGAGCATGGCGAGTGCGACGAGGGCCCGGACCTGCGCCATAATACCCGCACGACCTCGGCGCCGCCCTGGCTGCATTTTCTTTTTTGGAATATGTCCTACCACGCAGAACATCATCTTTGCCCCATGGTCCCTTTCCACGCACTGCCTAAGCTCCATTCGGAAATCGGTGGCCAACTTCATCCGGTAGGCGAGGGGTATTTCTCCGTTCACCATGACTTGTTGGGGAAAATCACCCGTCATCAAGGGGTCACTTGGAAAGAGCCGGTTTCTGTCGCCGAATAGCCTCGGCTCGCCCATTTTGGGCCTCACGCGGCCTTTAGCGGCGGTTGACTCACAATAAAGACTTTGTCACACTTTTATGAAAGCGCTTTCAAAAAATCCGAAGGCGCTGGATTTCTTGTGGGTACTGAGATGTGAGCCCTTGAAGAAGGGTGCAAATTGAGGGAGTGTTTCAAGCGGATTTCGTGACTCGATCCAATAACAGGGATTGAGAGCCCATAGTCTGGGATCCCAACGAGCTTGAATACTGCAAAACGATAAACTGGGCCGGCAAAAGCCGAACCCGATCATTGCCAGGGATAAACGTTCTTTGGCACTAAGGGAGAAAGGGAGAAAACATCCAATGAAAGTTACCAAGTATTTGACGGGTGCCGTTGTCGCCTCGACGCTGTTGTGGGGATCTTATGCCCAGGCGGCTGACGTGGTGATCGGCGTTCCGAACTGGCCGTCGGTCCGGGTCACCGGCCATGTGCTGAAAGTGGTCTTGGAAGACAATTTCGGCCTTGAGGTCGAACTGCAAAACGGCACCAACCCGGTGGTGTTCGAGGCCATGGATTCCGGCGCCATGCATGTGCACCCGGAAGTCTGGTTGCCGAACCAGTCCAACCTTCATCAGACCTTTGTGGAAGACAAGGGTACTGTGAAAAAGAACCCCAATGGCGTGGAAGCCTTCCAGGGTATGTGCGTCACCAAAGGCACCGCCGAAGCCACCGGCATCAAAAATCTTTCTGACCTGACCGATCCGGACATGGCCAAGAATTTTGACACCGACGGCGACGGTAAGGGCGACATCTGGATCGGTGCCTCGGGTTGGGCCTCCACCAATGTGGAAAAAATTCGGGCCAAGTCCTATGGCTATGCCGAAACCATGGATCTGAAGGAAATGGATGAAACCTTGGCGCTGGCCGAGGTCGACAACGCGGTCGCCCAGGGCACCAATATTGTCTTCTTCTGCTATACGCCTCACCACATGTTCGCCCTTCACGAGCTGGTGGTTCTGGAAGAGCCAGCCTATGACGAAGCCAAGTGGAACGTGATCCAACCGACAGACGATCCGGAATGGCTCGAAAAGTCCGATGCCGGTGTGGCATGGGATTTGGCACGGCTTCACATCCACTATGCTTCGGCTTTGGAAGATGCCCACCCGGAAGCCGCCAAGATGCTGTCGAATGTCAAGCTGGACACGGACACGGTTTCTCAAATGACCTTTGCCTTGGTCGTCGAGAAGCAGGATCCGGCCGAATTCGCCCGCAGTTGGGTGGACAACAACCAGGATGTCGTCGACTCATGGCTGCAATAAGCCGGTGCAGTTGATACGGTAAGGAACAAGGCGGCGTCCCCTTCGGGCGCCGCCGCGTTCTTTTTTTGGGGTACCACTCTTTTTTTATCGGCCGATCTAAGGCCCAATCTCTGCAAAACACGACCCCTGTCCAACAAAGGGGCAAAAAGCAACTCTTGGCGAGGGAGGCTTTGCGGTGAGCGAAGACGTCATTGTACTCGAGAACGTCTGGAAGATCTTTGGCGAACGGGCCCAGGAGGCCATGCAGGCGGTCCAATCCGAAGGGCTGACCAAGCCCGAGGTTTTAGAAAAATTTGCCTGTGTGGTGGGTATTGCCGACTGTTCCTTTAGCGTGCAAAGGGGCGAGATCTTTTGCGTAATGGGACTTTCCGGATCCGGTAAATCAACCATGGTTCGTCACTTGAACCGTCTGATCGAGCCCACTTACGGGAACATTTCCGTTTTGGGTAAGGATATGTTGTCGCTCAGCGGCGATGAGCTGCGGGAGATGCGGGCGATGCATATCGGCATGGTCTTCCAGCACATGGCGTTGCTGCCTCATCGGACAGTCCGCGACAACGTAGGCTTTCCCCTGCAGATTCGCGGGGAACCCAAATCCAAACGTTGGGCTGTCTCCCAGCAATGCCTTAGCCGGGTTAACCTGGATGGCTATGAGGACCGCTTTCCCAAAGAGCTGTCCGGCGGTATGCAACAGCGGGTGGGTCTCGCCCGGGCGCTTGCCTCGGACCCGGAAGTGCTGCTTATGGACGAGCCCTTTTCGGCACTCGACCCTCTAATCCGACGCCAGCTTCAAGATCAATTTATGGCTCTTTCGGCAGAACTGAACAAAACCACCGTCTTCATCACGCACGATCTGGACGAGGCCATCCGCATCGGTAATCGCATTGCCATTATGAAAGACGGGCTCATCGTCCAGATCGGAACGCCTGAGGACATCGTAACCAAGCCAGCCGACGACTACGTGAAGGATTTCGTCGAAGGGATCTCGAAGCTCAAGCTGGTCTTTGCCCACTCCATTATGGAGGACATCAATGCCTACAAAGCGGGCGAGGGGGAAAACCTGCGCGAGTCGCGACGTGTGCCCCATGACACGGACTTGGACCACCTAATCGATGTGGCAACCGAATCGAACCAGCCCATCGTCGTGCAAAATGACGATGGCGAAGATGTGGGTGTGATAAACAAGTCCACCCTTCTAAAAGGCATACAAGGAGGCAAGGCATGAGTGATACCGGCCTCGAATTGGGACCCAAGTCCCTCGATAGTTCCGTAGGCGAATTCGTCAAGGAAAACGAAGCATACTATTCCGCGGAGTTTGCAAAAATTCAGGGAACCACCGGCTTTCCCTGGTCTTGGAACACCATGGCCGCCGTTTTTGGTCCCCTATGGGGTGCCATCCGTGGGGCGTGGGGGTTCTTTTGGACCTTTCTCGTGCTTGAACTCTTCGCCTTCGTCCAGCTGGGACGGGGCCTTTGGGGTGAGTTGGGTGCCGATCAAATCGCCCGCTACGAGCGCCTTCAGACTAATATCGCCAAACGCGAACAACAGGCGCAAGACGCCCTAGCCGCCGGCGACCAGGCGGCTGCCGATACGGCACTGAAAGTTGCAGATAACCTAAAGCGGGTGGCTGAATCCGCCAAGGAACAGGCTGAAGCCGCGGCTGGTGAAGCCTTTACCATCATGATGATCGGCGTCGCCATCTTGGTAGCCGTAAAGGTATTGGAGGGCTTTTACGCCAACATCGCTTACGAAAAGCAATACCTGCGTTGGCGGGCGAACCCTTCGGTTCAGGCCGGCTTGAGCCGTGGCAGTGCGGCCTTCGGTGCCTTCTTGCTGATTGCCATCTGGCCTTTGACCCTGTTTCGCTTCACGGTCTCCGATCCAGATAAGGTCTTGGCCAAGCTGACAGACGGTTTTTTTGGCGGCGTCATCCCCATCACCCAATTTCCCATTAATAAGGAGATTTTTGCCAACTGGGCGCGGGCAGGGGACAAAGGCTTCGATTGGTTGGCCACCCGTTTTGGGGATGTGTTTGACGGTGTGACACTGGCAATTCGGGCCGTTCTAGACGGCTTAGAAGTGGTTCTCATCGAGACCCCCTGGCCCGTGGTGATGGTCGTCATTGTGGTCATGGCCTTCCGTTTGGCCGGACCACGGGTGGCGATTTTTACCGCCGCGTCCCTGGCATATCTGGCTTTCATGGGGCTCTGGGAGATCTCCATGATCACCGTCGCCCTGATCGGTGCCGGTGCCGCGCTCTGTATTATCTTTGGCATCCCGCTGGGTATTTGGTTTGGCAAAAGCCGTCGCGCTTACGCCTTTGCCGAGCCGGTGCTGGACTTTATGCAAACAATGCCAGCCTTTGTTTATCTCATCCCCATTATTGCCTTCTTTGGCACCGGTAAACCGCCTGGTGTTTTGGCGACCATCATCTTTGCCATGCCGCCGGTCATTCGCTTGACTGCATTGGGGGTTCGGGGCGTGCCTGAAGCAACCAAGGAGGCGGCGGTCGCTTTTGGTTGTTCCAAGTGGCAGCTCATGCGCAATGTGGAAATCCCGCTGGCCATGCCCTCGATCATGACCGGGATCAACCAAACCATTCTCATGAGCCTCTCCATGGTGGTTATCGCCTCCCTGATCGGGGCGGAAGGCCTGGGTGCATTGATCCTGGAAGCCTTGCAATATGCGGCCAAGGGGCAAGGATTGCTCGGCGGCCTGGCGATCCTGTTCTGTGCCATGGTTATCGACCGTATCGCTCAGGGCATGTACCGCAGGAAGGTCTCCGGCAACTGACCCAGGGCGACACCGGCCTCTTTCTATCGATCCTGCTCCTGCCATTATCCGGCAGGGGCAGGGCCGGTGGAAAAACCCCGCCTAGAGGCTTAGGTTAAAGGCGATGGAGATGCGCGTTTGATGCCCATTGTAAGGCCTTACGCCATGCGACAGCCAACTGGGGAAAATCACCATAAGGCCGCTCCGGGGCCGCAAAAGCTCCGAGGCTCCAAGTGACGGGCCGTCCGGTCCCTTGATGGTGAGGTGAGGGGCATACATGGCGGGAGCCACCCCCCTGGGGTCTTGAACCTCGAACTCTCCCCCCAGACTCGCAGTGCCGCCGATACCGCCGTCATCCACGTAAAATACCGCCGACCAGAAGCAGCCCGGATGAGTGTGGAACTCGTTGCCGTGCCCCTCTTGATTTACGTTCGCCCAGCAAACCGCCTTCCAGGCAGGCGATATTGGCTGCCCATCCCGTCCTATGGTCAGTTGATTGGCCGTACCGATCAAAATCTCCAGAAGCTGGCGGATCCCCGGGCCACCCCAATCGGCTAAGTCGAAACCGGACTGCCAACCGCCCAAATTACTATGCTGGCGCCCCGCCTCCGTTTTAGTGCGGGCCAATATACGCGCCTTCAAATCGGAACACAGTCCATCAGCGCCCGGCACGAGAAAACTTGCCATAGGAGTTGCAAAGAGCCGTCGGACATCGATCTTCAAGAGCCTGTGCTCCTCGAATTCTTCAGTGCAAGGCTCTTAATCAGCTTTTACCGAAACTTCAAGACAGTCCTGTCCAGCCGAGCTTTTCAGCAGCTAATGCAGTTTAGAGAAAATCTTCGGAGTTCTCTTAAAATTAGCCTCGCAGGGAAGGGGCTCCTTTTTTTCAGATCTCATAATCCGGAAACCTCCAAATCACCATCAAGAGACTTGTTGGCTCGAGAACGCTCTCAAGTTGGCTAGGCGCAGGCGTTTTGACGAAAAGCGGCAGGTTTGTATCATCGCCCGCATTTGAATTGGGGCCGAGGAATGCCGAAAGGTCTGCAAGCCCGCCACACCATGCCCCCGCCGAATTGACGGCCGGGCCGCATTAAAGATGGCTGGGAACCAATGATTATCGGTATAGGTGTACAAAATACAATCTCCTGAAAATGTGACCTGGTCGTTGTCAATATGTGCTGGTCGATGCCAAATGGTGACCTCAAAGTCTTGATACGAAGGCAAAGGGGACTTGGATGAGAATATGCCCATGTCGATCAAGAGGTTGTGGCCTAACCGGGATCAAAAAAGGATAATTTTCCTATCCAGAAACTCTTTATTTCTGGTTCGGTTAGGCGGAGGCAGCCGCTTCATTCTCTAGATGGGCTACCAGCTCACTGGGCAATCCCAAACGACTCGCCAAAGCCTCAAGATAGGCCCTTTCAATGGGTTCATCAGGATCTATAGCCAGCCGGGACACAAGATAAATCTCGACCGACTGTTCCATTCCTTCAGCGAGATCAGCGACCTGCTGAAGGCTAGGCGGATTAGCAAGCGTATCGAAGATCAGCGCCTTGTCCTCCGCATCCAGAGGGAAGGCGGCAACCTTCTCGAAAATCAACTTTTGCTCTCCGCTATCGATGTGCCCGTCCGCATTGGCGGCGGCGATCATGGATTTTATCAATGTGATTTCAAATGGGGAACCGTCGCGCGATGGCGCTGTCTCCGGCAAAAACTTTGATCCGTGAGGCAGCTCATGCTGAGGGACCGACGCTTGCTGGGGAGCCGAGATTGGCGCGGCGCCAACCGTTCCCGGCGCCAGCGCCTCTGGTCTATGCGTTCCTTGGCCGATCGTCCCTGAGCCGTTCGTTCCAGGACCGTTGGCAGGAGCTTTTCCATCCTGCCACTTGCTGTATGCGCGAAAGGCCAAAGCGCCAAGTGCCGCGGCGCCACCGTAACCGACAACCCCGCCGGCAAGTTTGCCGGCCTGCTTACGCATTTTTTTGTTTCCCATGAGCAGACCAAGGACACCGCCAGCCGCCAGGCCGCCGGCAATGCCGCCAATCCCGCTGTTTTGCAGCTTACCCTTACCTGCCGCCATCGCGTCGTTCAGGCCTTGGCCGGCGCCGGTTCCCACAAATTGATCCAAGAGGGCTTGCGGGTTCATCGTTAGGATAGCCCTGGCTGAGCCGCACTTGCGGGAATAATGCCCATGGCACGCATCATGCGCTCCCAATCCTCAATTTGGTCCTTAAGCAAGAGTTTCCGTCGTTTTAGGCGCTGCAGGACAAACCCGTCTGGCAGAGGTCTTTTCAGCTCACTGGCTATCGCCGCCTCAATGCCGCGGTGTTTTGATACAAGTGCGTGGTAGTGATGCTTAAATGCCATCCTCTGTCTCACCCTCTTTTTAATTTTATCCGCTTCAACCTCATGGGCCGGGGGACTGGTGCACGGCCGGAGCATTGATTGGATTAGCTGGGCACCTTTTCATCCCCCGGTGATCTGATAAATGGGGGTGCTATTTCATTGGCCAAATTCATTTTTCATTACTTTTTTGATAGAAAATTCCTATTAAGAGACCCAAATGGTGGCTGGTATCGTAGGTGTCTCCAAGACCCGCCAACATGAATTACGCGCACCCGATTGTGATAAACAAATCATCGATTTTCCGAAATTACATTCCTTTTCAATTCTAGAACCATCTTCTTGGAGCATGCGGACCCATGCCAACCCTGCAACAGCTTCGCTACTTGGTCGCCGTCGCGGATACACTGCATTTTCGCCGTGCGGCGGAGCGCTGCAACGTGACCCAGCCAACCTTGAGTGGCCAGATCCGCGAATTGGAGGAAAGGCTTGGAACGCAACTGATTGAAAGGAGTCGGTCCAAAGTGATTCTGACTCCGATCGGTATTGAAGTCACTGCGCGTGCCCGATCTATCCTAAAAGACATGCTTGGTCTCATCGACCTTGCCAAATATGACAAAAACATTTTAGGGGGCACGATAAAAGTCGGAATCCTGCACTCGCTTGGGCCTTATCTGTTGCCACACATTCTGCCCACGCTGCACCAATCCCATCCGGCATTGAAGCTCTATGTCCGCGAGGGCATGCCGCAAACTTTGCTTCATCAACTGGAAGAGGGCCGCCTAGATCTCTTAATTTTTCCCTTGCCAGTGGTCGGCTCGGATATTCTGACCGTCAAGTTGTTTCGAGAGCCTCTCTGGATTGTCGCACCCCGTGAGCACCCCTTGGGGCAACGGGAAAAGGTGGAGCGATCAAATCTCAAGGGCCAAACGGTGCTGGCATTGGAAAAAGGCCATCGTCTGCACGATCAGGTCAAAAATCTTTGTGAGCAATTCGGGGCCGAGCTGTCCTTGGACTTTGATGGAACAAGCCTGGATACCTTGCGACAGATGGTCGGCCTCGGAATGGGGATTTCATTTTTGCCCTGGTTTTATATCGACGCGCAAGTGATGAATGATAAAGAAGTCATCGCCCGTGAAATGAAACATCGAGCGCCTTATCGGACCATTGGCATGGTCTGGCGTAAACATTCCGCCCGCCGGAATGACTTCACCGAATTGGCGCGAATTTTCAGAGAGACATTGAGAGCCGATGTCCCTCAGGTCATGGTCTTAGATTAGCGCTGGAAATCCTTAAGCCGCCTTGGCTTGATAACACAATTTTCCGGAATCTTGGTCCGTGCCTTCAAGATAGACCTCATAACCCCACAAGGCGCGCACGTGTTTGAGAACCTCTTCACGCTCTTTCTCCACCAGGGGAATGCCGTCGCGCACGTGATGACGCAACGAGAGGCGTCTGTCACCCTTTAGGTTCACGTCCACCACCTGAATATCCGGCTCCAAGTTGCTCAGGTCATAAGAATGAGCCAAGGTTTGACGAACCCTTCGATATCCGGCTTCATTGTGGATGCCACTGACTGTGTAGTGGCCTTCCTGGGCCCGATCGTTTAGGGAAAAGAGTTTCATTTCCCGGATGAGATGGGGGCTCAGGTACTGCTGAATAAAGGACTCGTCGCGGTAATTTGCCCAGGCGTCCTTCAGCACGGACCGCCAGTCTCCGCACCCTGCGATGTCAGGAAACCATTCCGCATCTTCACTTTTGGGCTCGCAACAAATACGCTTTATGTCCTCCATCATGTTGAATCCCAAAGTATAGGGATTGATGCCGCTGTAGCGGGGGTCATCGAAATCTGGCTGGAACACCACACTGGAATGGCTGTGCAGGATCTCCAGCATAGCGCCTTCGTTGAGCTGCCCCCGTTCGTAGAGGGCATTGACCAAGGTATGATGAACAAAGGTGGCGCAGCCTTCGTTCATAACCTTCGTCTGCTTCTGCGGATAAAAGTACTGAGCGATCTTGCGGACAATACGCAGAATTTCCCGTTGCCATCCTTCTAAGATCGGACTGTTTTTCTGCAGGAAATAAAGCAGGTTTTCCTCAGGTAACTTCAAAAGCTTGCGGCGTTCTTCCAATTCTAGTTCCTGGTCGGAGGATTTTGCACCATTTTCGGATTTCTGCGGAACGGTTCGCCAGATATCGTTGAAGGTTCGGTCTTCATAATCCGACCGCTCCTTTTCCTTTTGTTCTTGCTCCGCCTTGGAGACCTTGGGTGCCCGCTGGTATCTGAAAACCCCCTGATCCATCAAGGCGTGGGCCGAATCCAAAGTCCGTTCGACGGCATCGTAACCATGGCGCTCCTCACACTTGGCGATATAGCTCTTGGCAAACTGCAGATACTCCAAAATACCGTCCGCATCCGTCCATTGCTGGAACAAGTAATTGTTCTTAAAAAAATGATTGTGCCCAAAAGCGGCATGCGCCATCACCAGGGTTTGGATGGGCATGGTATTTTCTTCCATGTTATAGCTGATGCAGGGATTGGAATTGATGACAATCTCATAGGCCAACCCGCTGTAGCCTTTGCGATACATGGTCTCTTCTTGAACGAACTTTTTGCCGAAGGACCAATGACGGTACATAAGCGGCATGCCAATGGCGCAATAGGCATCGAGCATCTGCTCAGATGAAATGATCTCGATCTGATTGGGATAGATGTTCAAGCCCAGGTATTCTTCAGCCACCTCATCAATGGCATCGTAGGTCCGGGAGAGGGTCTCGAAGTTCCAGTCAGAGTCTTCGAAAAGAAGAGCTTGGTTTCGTGGCATCTTTTATATTCACCGCCCGCCGAAAAAACGGCCCGACAGCGCCTCCAATGATGGCTATCGTTGATCCCCCTTGCCGGCGTCGGCGGCAAAGAGTTCGCGAAATACCGGATAAATATCGCCCGGTTGGGCGATGCGCTTCATGGCAAAATTGGACCAATTTTGCGCCACGTTTTGATAGTTCCGCCAAAGAGCCGTGCCATCGACGGAATCTCTGAATATGCTGCTCTCTCGCTCATCGAGAATTTCCACATAGGCATAGTACTGGCAGACAGGCATCAGGTGCTCTTGCAATAGGGACAAGCAGCGTTCCCCGTCTCCAGTAAAGTTGTCTCCGTCGGAGGCCTGCGCCGCATAGATATTCCATTCCGTGGGCGAGTAGCGATCATCCAAGATCCGTTTCATTTCCGCCAAAGCCGTACTGACCTTGGTGCCGCCGGTCTCGCGGCTATAAAAGAAGGTCTCCTCGTCCACTTCTTCGGCCTCATGAGTATGGCGCACGAAGACCACCTCAATTCGCTCGTAGCGACGTTTTAAAAAGAGATGAAGAAGAATGAAAAAACGTTTTGCTAGGTCCTTTTCCCGTTCTCCCATTGAACCAGACACGTCCATAAGGCAGAACATAACCGCCTTGGTGTTGGGCTGAGGAATTTGCTGAAAATTATTATACCGAATGTCAAAAGGATCAATATAAGGGACAGCCTTGCGCCGCATTTGCAAGGCTTCGTAAAGCACATGCAACTCCTTAAGACGAACCCGATCCTCTTCGCTAGGAGAGGCCTTGGACTCTATCATTAAAATTTCTTTTTGTATTTCATCCAGTTCTTCATTGCCCGGCCGCTTCAAGGCCAGGCGTCGCCCATAGGCTGCTCGCATGGTCCGCAAGACATTCAGGTTGGTGGGCGTGCCGGTGACCGTATAGCCGGCTCTTTGCGGCTTGACCGCATGAATTTCCTTCAGATTGGTTTTGACCAGATCTGGCAGTTCCAGATCCTCAAAGAACAAATCCAAAAACTCGTCGCGGGACAAGACAAACTCAAACTCGTCGACACCTTCTCCTTGATCGGATGCCTTTTTGCCGCCACCTCCGCTGCCCGATTGGGGTTTGGCAATGCGATCGCCCGTATCGAACTCTTTATTGCCTGGAAACACCCGGTTGCGTTCGCCGCCCGTGCTGCTTTGGCGAAAGCGGGGCTCTTGAATACCCTTGGTTGGGATGGATATTTTTTCGCTGCTGGCCGCATCGGTGATGTTGCGTTCCTTAATGGACTTGTTCACCACCTCTTTGAGCTGCCCACGGGCCCGCTTCATGAAACGCTGTCGGTTTCCGAGGCTTTTGTCCTTCGGATTTTGCCGGCGATCGATAAAATGATGAACGACCATCTTAAACCGCTATCACCCGGCTTTGTTGACGCGCATGTACCATTCGACAAGTCGGCGGACCTGCCTTTCCGTATAGCCACGCTCGCAGAGCCTGGCCACGAATTCCGTGTGCTTCTTCTCGGTCTCGCTATCTTTTTTCGAGCCGAAGGAAATCACCGGTAAGAGATCCTCCACCTGACCGAACATGCGTTTTTCGATCACGTCGCGAAGTTTCTCATAGGAGGTCCAGCTTGGATTCTTGCCGTGGTTTTGGGCCCGGGCACGCAAGCAGAACTTCACCACCTCGTTACGGAAATCCTTGGGATTGGCGATACCGGCCGGCTTTTCGATTTTAGACAGCTCCGCGTCCAGGATGGCGCGGTCGAACATCTGCCCGGTATCAGGATCCTTATAGTCCTGTTCCTCGATCCAAGCATCGGCGTAGGAGATGTAACGGTCGAAGAGGTTCTGGCCGTATTCGGTATAGGACTCCAAATAGGCCTTTTGAATTTCATTGCCGATCGTCTCCGCATAGCGAGGCGCCAATTCAGACTTGATGAAATTCAAGTATTCCTTTTCCGTGTCGGCGGGGAACTGCTCACGCTTGACGGCCTGTTCGAGCACATACATCAAATGCACCGGGTCCGCCGCGACTTCTTCGGTATCGTAGTTGAAGGTCTCGGACAGAACCTTAAAGGCAAAGCGGGTGGAAACACCGTTCATGCCTTCATCGACACCGGCGGAATCCCGATATTCCTGTACCGACTTGGCCTTGGGGCCGGTGTCTTTCAGGTTTTCGCCGTCATAGACCCGCATCTTGGAATAGAGGTCCGAATTTTCGTGCTCATGGAGTCGGGACAAGGTGCAAAAGCGGCTCAGAATGTTAAGGGTTTCCGGTGCGCAAGAAGCATCGGTCAATTCACTGTTGCGCAGCAACTTCTCGTAAATCATGGCCTCTTCGCTGACCCGCAAGCAGTAGGGAACCTTGACCACACAGATACGATCCAGAAAGGCTTCGTTGTTTTTGTTATTCTTGAATTGCTGCCATTCCGACTCGTTGGAGTGGGCCAGAACGATGCCCGTATAGGGAAAGGCGCCGAAACTCTCCGTTCCCAGGTAATTCATTTCCTGGGTCGCGGTCAGGAGGGGATGCAGAACTTTGATCGGGGCCTTGAACATCTCGACGAATTCTAGCAAGCCCTGCGTGGTTCGATTGAGGCCGCCAGAGTAGCTATAGGCATCCGGATCGCTTTGGCTGAAGTGTTCCAGCTTGCGAATGTCTACCTTGCCCACAAGGGCTGAGATGTCCTGGTTGTTTTCATCACCCGGCTCGGATTTGGCGACGCAAATCTGCCGCAGCTTCGAGGGCATCATCTTGGCCACAGAAAAGCGGGAGATATCTCCGTTGAATTCGTCTAGCCGCTTGATCGCCCAAGGCGACATCAGCCCGTGAAGGCGCCGCTTGGGAATACCGTATTTTTCTTCAAGCACATCACCCAGCTTATCGGGGTGGAACAGGCCCAAGGGAGATTCGAAAAGGGGGCTAATCTCATCACCGGCTTTCAAGACATAGATGGGGTGAACTTCCATCAACTCTTTGAGCCGCTCGGCCAAGGTGGACTTGCCGCCGCCCACGGGCCCCAACAGATAGAGAATCTGCTTTTTCTCCTCCAAGCCCTGGGCCGCATAGCGGAAATAGCCGACAATGCGTTCAATGGTGTCTTCCATGCCGTAGAAATCACGGAATGCCGGATAGCGTTTGATGGTGCGATTTAGAAAAATTCTCCCCAAGCGAGGGTCCATGGAAGTATCCACCAACTCGGGCTCACCGATGGCCGCCAGCATGCGCTCCCCGGCGCTAGCATGCATCATGGGATTTTCACGGCAGCTCAGCAGGTAATCCTGAAGAGACATTTCCGTTTTTTCTTCGCGGCTGTAATTTTCCGAATAAAGGTCGAAGAGTTCCATTGTGCGTTCCAATCCCAGCTACATGATCACCAAGACCAGGCCATACCATCGATGATGGCCTCGTTGTGCGTCCCGGCAATCGTGCGTGGTGTGTCACCGAGGACGCACGTACCTTCTTCCTGCCGCCCAATCTACCGGCGACCAAAGCCGCAATCCCTTTGATCTCCAGGGAAATACGGCCAAGCACACTTATTTCCTATGGCAAGTCTAGGTCTACATGGTTAACCATCTATGAATTTTTTATTCACATTCGTTAAAATCCGACCCCTTGCCCCGAGCCAAAACCCGGCCTTCGTCTAACTCGATATGGGATCTGATTGCGGCGAAAATGGGACAAAATGCTAACCGGCGCGCTAATTCGCGTGAAACAAAATGCTTAAAGTGATTTATTAGAAAAAATTATTATAGATATGATTTAAATGATTGAAGTTTAGAAATCGTTTTGTTCAGCGACGGCGATGTCGAAAAATTGATAAAGCACTTCGGGCGGGTGGGCACCGGACAAGGCATGGTTGCCGTTAAAAATAAAACAGGGCACGCCCCGGATTCCGATCCGCCGAGCATAGCTGTCCTCGGCCCGAACTTGGTCGGACAGGTCGTCGCTTGCCAAAAAAACCTCGACTTCCGCTGGGTCTAGTCCGGCCGACGCGGCAGTATCGATCAGGACCTGTAGTTCTCCGATATTAAGGCCTTGCAAGAAAAAGGCATCGAAGAGGCCCTGAACCACCGCATCTTGCCGGTCATAACGCTGCGCGAAATTTACAAGCCGGTGGGAATTGATTGTGTTAGGCGTTGTCTTGATCCGATCGAAGTTAAAGGCGATGCCCTCGTCTTTCCCGGCCTTCTTGATTTGGCCATAGACCGCATTGGCATTGGCCTCACCTCCGAATTTTTCGGCAAGATAGCGCAGACGATCCATCCCACTTGCTGGCATCTCCGGGTTCAGTTGATAGGCCCGCCATCGGATTCTCAGCTGAATTTGCGGACGAGACTGAAGCGCCCGTTCCAGGCGGCGCTTGCCGATAAAGCACCAGGGACAAATGGTATCGGAAAAGATCTCTAGATCCATAGAAGTCACGTTCCGCTCGAGCTCATCTACCGCGGTGAAATGATTGCAATCGGACTTTAGCGTAAGTCACCCATAAGCGGATGGCAAACGGGCAAGATCCGACTCCAAGAATGCAGGTAATGTCATCTTTCCTGCGTGGCACCGGATAGCTTGCCCGGGATTTCGAAGGATTACCAAATGGGCTCTCCAACCAGCTTTGACTTATCCGGCAAAACCGCGCTGGTCACCGGCGCATCGGGCGGGCTCGGCCGGCATTTCGCCATAACGCTGGCAAGAGCAGGCGCCAAGATTGCCGCCGCCGGCCGGCGGATCGAAAGCCTCGGAGAGGTGGCCCGAGAAATTGAGGCCCTGGATGGCCGGGCCATTCCCGTCGAGTTGGACGTCACCGACCCCAAATCAGTCTCCGCCTGCGTAACCGCCAGCGAAACTGAGTTAGGTCCCATCTCCATTCTGATCAACAATGCGGGGATTGCCGTCGACAAAGGTCTCCTTGAAACCTCCGAGGAAGACTGGCACGCCGTGATTGAAACCAATCTAAGTGGCGTTTGGCGCCTGGCGCGTGAGACCGCTGACCATATGATCCGGCTGGGTCATGGCGGCAGCATCATAAACATCGCATCGATCCTCGGCGAGACCGGGGCCAAGGGTGTCGCAAGCTATTGTGCGTCCAAGGCTGGTGTGATCAATCTGACCCGGGCCCTGGCAGCAGAATTGTCCCGCCATTCCATTCGGGTCAATGCAATCGCGCCTGGTTATTTCGAGACCGATATGAACCGCGCATTCCTGCAAAGCGATGCCGGTCAAAAGCTTCGCCACAAGGTTTTGCAGCGACGATTTGGCGATCCCCGGGAACTGGATGGGCCTCTGCTGCTCTTGGCATCCGAAGGATCAAAATATATGACAGGCAGCGTTCTTACCGTTGACGGCGGCTTGACTGCAGCCCTCTAAAATAGCAGCGGCCTTCCAATTTAGCGGAAAGGCGGACATCCATCCCTGTGGATAACTTTGCCTGTTTGAGACTATTTACAAGGCCTGGCGAGAAATGATAAAGGCGCGCCGATTTTGCGTGCCTGTTTCCGCTGGGATACCAGGAACCCTCGACGGTTCACGTTGGTTCCCTTTTGACATATAATGAACCCGTGGGATTTCAGTTGGGATTTCAATTGGGTTTTCAATTGAAAGGAGGATTGCGGTATGTCACGTCGATCAGTCGGTGACCTTATCTCCCGCGAGGCTGTCAACCTACCCGCAAGCGCGACCGTTCTTGAAGCCGCTTACCTCATGGCCGAACATAAAATCGGTGCGATCATGGTGGTGGAGGAGGGCCGTTTGCGCGGCATTTTCACAGAGCGTGACGCGCTTTTTCGAGT
The DNA here is from genome assembly GCA_039028695.1 of Pseudomonadota bacterium. GTDB lineage: Bacteria > Pseudomonadota > Alphaproteobacteria > Kiloniellales > Kiloniellaceae > JANQKX01. The sequence goes on along the minus strand of JBCCHN010000086.1, from coordinate 5,535 downwards.
CATCGCCGAATCCCGTGATCCGGCTATGACCCCCTTGTCGGGCGTCATGACACATAAGCTAAAAACAGCCACGCCCCACATGACGGCCGTCGAGGCTTTGTTGATTATGCGCGATAACAATTTTCGCCATCTGCCGGTTGTTGAACATGGCAATGTTCTGGGCATAGTCTCATTGCGAGACTTTGTCGGGGCCGAGCTGCAAGAGGTCGAAGAGCAGCTTTTGTATGATACCCAGGCGGCGACGGGCTAGGCCGCCTTTATTGGTCCTTTCACTTAGGCCGGCCCCAATAGCCTAAAAACGAAGCTAAAATCGTCCATCAAGGCGCATTTAAGTTAGTCGAGAAGCCTCGCCAAAGGCATTGTCCGCGAACTTTTTGGAGAGTCCGGTAGCGATTCTGATTGCTGTCGGTTGGTGTCAGGCAAAAGCGGACTTGGGGACTGGTAACAGAATTGACCTAGCCCAAGTGCCAGGCGGCGGAAAAGGAGATGAAATCATGGCAGGACGTAATGCTCTATTTATTCCAGGACCCACCAATGTTCCAGACGTTATCCGGCGGGCCATGGATATCTCCATGGAGGACATGCGAGCGCCTGATTTCCCCACCTTTACCCTGCCGCTGTTTGAGGATCTGAAAAAGATCTTTAAGACCGAGACCGGCCAGATTTTTATCTTCCCCGGCTCAGGGACCGGCGGTTGGGAAGCAGCCGTCACCAATACCTTGTCCCCGGGGGACAAGGTTCTGATCAGCCGCTTCGGCCAGTTCTCCCATCTTTGGGTGGATCTTTTGGAACGCCATGGCATGGACGTGATCTGCTTGGATGTGGAATGGGGCTGCGGCGTGCCGCTCGATGACTATCGCCGCATCCTTTCCGAAGATTCAAAAAAGGAAATAAAAGCGGTTTTCGCCTGTCAAAACGAAACCGCAACGGGGGTCGCCAGCGATATTCCGGGTGTACGTGCAATTCTGGACGACTTGGAACATCCGGCATTGTTTTACGTGGATGGCGTGAGTTCCATTGCCAGTGTCGATTTTCGGATGGACGAGTGGGGCGTGGACCTGGCCGTTAGCGGATCGCAAAAAGGCTTCATGCTGCCAACGGGCTGCGCTATCTTGGGTGTCAGCCAGAAAGCGCTCGAAGCTCGCCATACCGCTCAATGCCGGCGCTGTTTCTTTGATTTCGAGGATATGATCCGCACGAACAAGGACGGCTATTTCCCCTATACGCCAGCGACGACGATCCTCCGTGGCCTTCGGGCATCGGTGGATTTGTTGCTGGAAGAAGGCTTGGACAATGTCTTCGCTCGCCATCATCGCATTGCCGAAGGTGTGCGCCGCGCGGTGGATGCTTGGGGCCTCAACCTTTGTGCCGCTGAGCCTAAATGGCATTCAGATACGGTCAGTGCCGTTATGGTGCCGGAAGGCTTTAACGGCAATGATGTCGCCCGCGTGGCCTACTATCGCTATAACCTATCGCTGGGCATCGGCCTCTCAAAGGTTGCTGGGAAACTCTTCCGCATCGGACATCTGGGCGATTTGAACGAGTTGATGATCGTGCAGGCCTTGGCCGGCGCTGAGTTGGCAATGCATGACGTGGGCATCGACATCAAGTTGGGCGAAGGTGTCGGTGCGGCGCTGTCTTACTATAGTGAGACCGCCAAGCCCCTTGTCGTAGCGGCTCAGTAAATCCGGCGAATAGCCCGGACTGATCCCTTTTAATCATTGTTTTGTTTTTCTTTTTGAGGGCGTGACAGCATTTCGTCACGCCCACGGGGAAACCTGTTTGCGTGGAGGAACGTCATGGACATTCATGAATATCAGGCCAAGGAGCTCTTGTCGGACTGTGGCGTTGCAGTGCCTCGGGGCGGCCTCGCTTACAGCCCGGAACAAGCCAGCTATCGATCCCGTGAAATCGGCGGGGATGCTTGGGTCGTCAAGGCCCAAATCCACTCCGGCGCGCGGGGCAAGGCCGGTGGCATCAAGTTTTGCACCGACGGCCATCAGGTTTGGGAGGCAGCCGATCAGCTTTTGGGGAAGACCCTGGTCACCCATCAGACCGGCCCGCAGGGCAAGGGTGTGTACCGCCTCTATATCGAAGAAGCCACCAAGATCCAGCAGGAGCTTTACCTGGGCTTTGTCTTGGATCGGGCCTCTGAAAGGGTGATGGTGGTCGCTTCGTCCGCCGGCGGCATGGAAATTGAGGAGATTGCGCAAAAGGAACCCGACAGCATTGTCAGGGAATCCGTTGAACCGGCCGTGGGCATGCAAGCTTTTCAGGCTCGGGAAATTGCCTTCGCGCTCGGCTTGGAGCCAGCTTTGGTCAGCAAGGCCGTGACAACGATCTTGGGCTGCTACCGTGCCTTTCGCGATTTGGATGCCACCATGGTGGAGATCAACCCCCTGGTGGTGACCGAGGAGGGTGACCTGCTGGCTCTTGATGCGAAAATGTCCTTTGACGATAACGCTCTCTTCCGCCGGGCCAACATTTCCGAACTTCGGGATAAATCTCAAGAAGACCCCCGCGAGACCAATGCCGCGGACCGAGGCCTGAGTTATGTGGGGCTGGACGGCAACATCGGCTGCATTATCAACGGCGCCGGTTTGGCCATGGCCACCATGGACATGATCAAGCACGCGGGCGGCGAACCGGCCAACTTCTTGGATATCGGAGGCGGCGCCACGCCCGAAAGAGTGGCTAAAGCCTTTAACCTGGTCCTCTCCGACGACAAGGTCCAAGCCATTCTGGTCAATATCTTCGCCGGCATTAACCGCTGCGATTGGGTTGCAGAGGGCGTAATTAAGGCGGTCCAGAAAACTGCCATTGATGTGCCATTAGTGGTGCGTCTGTCCGGTACCAATGTGGAGGAGGGGCGTCGCCTCTTAGAAGAAAGCGGCCTGCCCATTATCACCGCCGATACCTTGGCCGAAGCTGCGGGACTCGCCGTGTCGGCCTGGAAGGATCACCGTTCTGCTAAAGGGAAGGAATAAGGGCCATGAGCATTCTTCTCGACCAAACCACACCGGTCTTGGTTCAAGGTTTCACAGGTACAATTGGAACCTTTCACGCCCAGGAGATGGCGGACTACGGTACCAACGTGGTGGGCGGCGTCACACCGGGAAAGGGTGGCACGACCCATCTGGGCAAACCCGTGTTCCATTCCATGAAAGCCGCCGTCAAGGAGACTGGCGCAAAGGCCAGCGTGGTCTTTGTGCCGCCGCCCTTTGCCGCCGACTCCATCATGGAAGCCGCCGACGCGGGGATCAGAGTCTGTGTTTCCATCACCGATGGCATTCCGGCCCAGGACATGATCCGAGTGAAACGCTATATGCGCCGCTATAAAAAGCATCAGCGTATGCGCCTCATTGGCCCCAATTGCGCCGGCGTGATCAGCCCGGGCAAGGCCATGATGGGGATCATGCCGGGCCATATCTATAAGCAAGGCAACGTGGGCATCGTAGGCCGCTCGGGAACCCTAGGCTATGAGGCTGCCTCCCAGATGCAGGCGCTGGGCATTGGTGTCTCCACTTCGGTGGGGATTGGCGGCGATCCGATCAACGGCAGCTCTTTCAAAGATATTCTGGCCTTATTTCAAGAAGACGACGACACCGATGCGGTGATGATGATTGGCGAGATCGGCGGCCCCCAAGAAGCCGAGGCCGCGGCTTATGTCCGGGACCACATGTCCAAACCAGTCATTGCTTATGTGGCTGGCTTGACGGCTCCCAAGGGTCGGCGCATGGGACATGCGGGCGCCATCATCTCGGCCTTTGGCGAAAGCGCCAGCGAAAAGGTGGAGATCTTGAAGGAAGCAGGCGTCCATGTCGCGCCCAACCCGGCGGAAATGGGCGCCACCGTTGCGCGTGTGTTAAAGGAGATGAATTAGCTGGCACATGATTGCCGCGCCATGCAGGAGGAGGGGCTAAGGCATGTCTCAAAGCAATGTGGAACGGGTCGCAGAAACCCAGCCCCATCCGCAAGATCGTGACACCCTAGACCCCGCGGAGGCCTCGGCTCGGATGGATGCCGACTTTGCTCGGCGTTCCCATGAGGTGATTGATCTCTTGCGGGGCCTTTTCCTGCAGGTGGTTGAAAGTCGGCATCCGGATCTTTTGTCCAGCGTTTCCGGTCACGAAGACTTTTTCTCCCTCAAGGGCGCGCGCCTGCAAAAATATTTGCAGCTGAATGGCATTTGGCTCCAGCTTTTGGCCATCGCCGAGGAGAACGCCGCCGCGCATACACGACGCCAAACAGAAACGAGAGAGGGACGGGAAATCCTGGCTGGTAGCTTCGCGGCTCTCTTTGCCCGTGCGGCGGCCCAGGGGATTCCGGCCGCCACCATACGCAGCTTGGTGTCCTGCGCAAAAATACAGCCGGTCCTCACAGCCCATCCGACCGAGGCCAAGAGGGTCACGGTGCTTGAAATACACCGGCGCATCTACCGGCATTTAGTAGAACTGGAAACCGACCGTTGGACCCCCAGGGAACGAGTGCATAAACTGCAATCTCTACAAAACGAGATCGACCTATTGTTATTGACCGGTGAAATTAGGCTGACCAAACCGACGGTCGGAGATGAGGTCGCGTGGGGACTGCATTTTTTTAGAGAAATCTTCTTTGAGCAGACGCCTGAGGTTCTTAATCAGCTCGAGGAGGACTTAGAAAAAAACTACCCCAACGAGGCCTGGCAAGTCCCCGCCTTGTTGCAATTCGGTTCGTGGATCGGTGGCGACCGTGACGGCAATCCCTTTGTCACTAATGAGATCACGGAAAAAGCTCTTTTTAGCTATCGCGATGCCTGCCTGACCCGCTACCGGGACCAACTGCGTTTGATCACCAAAAAAATGAGTATCGGCAGCCATAGTATTGATTTACCGTCTGCTTTTCTTGCCGGTCTTTCACGATGCCTGGCTCTTTCAGGACTTGAAGAGGAAATCAAGGCTCGCAACCCGGGGGAAGTTTTTCGCCAATTCGCCGCCGCCATGGAACAAAGGATCGGCGCCTGCATGGTGGCGTCAGCCGCATCACAAGCCTATCGAGAGGCCGACGAATTTCTAACTGATCTGACTTTGGTCGAGACGGCCCTAAAGGCCAGTGGATACAAGGCCTTGGCAGCGGAAATGATCAAGCCCTTGCGTCGTGAAGTGGAGATATTCGCGTTCAGGACGGCAAGTTTAGACCTGCGAGAAAACAGCGACACCGTCCGCCACTGCTTAGAGGAGATCTGGTCCGAGCGCACCGGTAATGCCAAAGATGCTTGCCCGGATGCGAGCAGCAAGGCATGGCAGGACTGGATCCTTAGCGAACTAAGTCATCCCCAAGCTGAGCAACGTCACTTCAATAATCTCTCCGACAGCAGCCAAAAAACTTATGGCCTGTTTCAGAGCCTTCGACGACTCGCCGATAAACTGGATCGACGAGCCGGCGGCGCCATTATCCTAAGTATGACCCGCTCGGTCGCAGATATTTTGAGTGTCTATTTGCTCTGCAAATATGCCGGGCTTTTCGTCGATCAGAATGCCCAAGAGATTTGTCGCC